>CAZVKQ010000001.1:0-5766 GCA_964626985.1 Candidatus Woesearchaeota archaeon
CAAATCCAAAATCCAATCTGCGCCCCTTCAATCATAGATTGCGCCCCTGTCAGCAAAATAAAAATTGACAATATCATAGCCATTATAAATGTAGAGAGAAAATTAACAACGTAAACCTTCCACATCCCCTCCCTCTTTGTCTTCTCAATATGCCCCTTCTTCAAGCCAGTCAATCTCATCCAACTCTGCCCAAAAACAGGCCCATACCAAAGCCATCCAACTATTAAGGAAGTAACAGTCGCAGTAAGAACAGCAGCATAATTCAACTCAAATCCAAAAACCATTTTCACCTCTTCCAATCAAACAATCAAACATTTAAATATCTTACTCCGACGGCCTCTCTTCAGAAATAATCTCCTCTCTTTCTGCATCTTCCGAGTGCTTCTTTACATCAGCTTTTCTGACCATATTCTCCTCACTGCCATCTTCAATACGTCTGCGTTTCTTCCTAACCTCCCCCACTTCCCCATTTCTCATAGAATTTATAAGGCTTCAAACTATATATAAATTATTACTCTCTAGAACAAGCTCAAAACAATAGCCACAACTTCCAGGCTAACAAGCCAATACGCACCATTCAAGACAAATAAGCCCCACGGCTTTCCGTCCCACAAAACACTCCCAAGAACAGTCGTAGCCAGCAAAAAGCCGAGCCAAATCCAGAACGCAAGCTGAACAGCTCCAATCATGTCATTTGCCTCAACAGCTCCAATCAAAACAGCCAAAACATAAACAGTAACTAATGTTCCAATAAAATTCAATATCATCGGCGTAGCCATGCCTTTCTGCTTCGCCTTCTTAATGTCAGCAGGACTCATCTTGTTCAATTTCATCCAAGTCTTTCCAAACAAAACACCATACCAAAGCCAGCCGACAATATACGCAGCCACAGCTGCAACAACAACTGCAAGCCAATTTATTGAAACTCCGTACACCATCTTCTCTTTTTACAATTAATTTAATACTTCTTTCTTTAAAAATCTTCCTAAATATTGATAAACACAATTTTCTTTCTGGATTTCTCCCCCTTCAGAATCTTAACTCGCGTCTTTCTAACTTTAAAATAATCCGCCAGCACTTCAATCAATTCCTTATTTGCTTTTCCCCTTACAGGAACGCTTTTTACATATGCTCTAAATTCTCCGTCTACACAAACAACCTTGCTATCTTTTGCATTAGGTATTACGACAACATTAATTTTCATTTAATCTTAGCAATATTTCTTAAAGCTATGCTCTCCAAGAGAAATCTCAACGCTCCCAGTAGCACCCTTCTTCAACGCCTCAAGCTCCTGCCGAATAAACTTCTCAATCTTCTTTGACATAGAAATCCCCTCTCTCTTACAATGCTCGCTAAACAAGCGATAAACTTCAGCATCAAGATTAAATGTTTTCAACGCCATATCAAACCTCCCCTATTATAGCTAAATAAAGTTAAATAATATTAATAAATCTTTCGCTCCAAAGCCCAAAACCATTAAATAATTAATTAAATAAAGTTAAATAACTTTCAATAAGCTTTACAAAATAAAAAGATTTAAAAGGAGTCTTATTCAAAATTAAATATGGAAACTTACAATCAATATAGGACAATCCCTCAAAACCTAATAAATGGAAGTCCCTATGAGGTCTTAGTTATGACAATATCTCCAGAATCAGAAATTGAAGAATTAGCCGAAGCCAATGGCTCAACAGCAAGATTTACATATGATCCTTCAGGATATGAGCCAGAAACTCTAGAAGGAGGGGATTGCTATTTATTCAACAGTCTAAGAAGAGGGACAGCTTTCTTGTACGACCTCTTAACCAGAAGTAACTCAGGACTAATGATAAAATTATCAGAACAAGAAGGAATAATTTCTCAAACAAGTTTCACAAGAAAAGAGAGAAAATTAGTAACTAATATAAGCTCTATAATAGGGGAATTACTAATCGACCCAAACAAATAATTAACCCTCTTCCTCAACCTTCAACCCCTTCCTGTTTCTGATTTTTCTAATAACATTATCTTGCAGCTCGCGAGGTAGTTTCTGGAATTCCTGATTAACTAATGAAGACACGCCCCGCCCTTCCGTAGCAGACCTCAAATCATTGCTCCATCCAATCATTTCTGAAACAGGAATTCTTGCTTTGATAGTTACAGACTCCAGCTCCTGCTCAACATCTTCTAAAACACCTCTCTTTGAGCTAATCAATTGAGTTACAGTTCCCATAAAATTAATAGGCGCCTCTACTTGATGAGTCTGAATCGGCTCAAGTAAAGCAGCCCCTGCCTCCTTCATGCCCTCAAACACGCCCCTTCTAACCGCAGGATAAACCTGTGCAGGCCCTCTATGCATATGGTCAACGTGAATCTTCGCGTCGTGAATTATAAACTTCGTCTTCATCAACGGCTCTTTAGCTAATGGTCCTGCATCTATAACAAGCCTCCATCCATCCATAATAGAATCAATTATCTCGCCAAGCAGAACAATTCCTCTTGTTCTGTCCTCAAAAATATTCCCCTTATATATTTCCCTCACCTGCCTCGCTTCAGTATTGCTAATTCCCTTCTCAGACAATTTAGCCCAAACATCCTCTGCTTTCTTCTTCAGTCTTGTCTCAGGCAGTTCGCCATTAACAATCGCCTCATAAACATCGTCCTCAAGTGGCTCAATACTAAACTCAAAAATGTTATGCCCGTTTGGAGTTCTAACTTCAACCTCTCCAGATTCTTTAGTAACAGTCTCCCTATAAACAACAATAGGATTTCCCGCCCTGACATTTACTCCCTTCTCTGTCCTAATCCTGTTCTCAATAATCTCCAAATGCAGTTCTCCCATTCCAGAAATTAAGTTCTCCCCAGTCTCTTCATTGATTTCAACTCTTATCCCAGGATCTTCCTTATTAACCTGTCTTAAAACTTCAATCAGCTTCGGTAAATCAGCCGCCCTTTCAGCTTCAATACTCTTTGTAACAACCGGCTCAAAAATGTGCTTAATTGCCTCAAACGGCTCAATTTCTTTTCTTGAAACAGTTTCTCCGGCAAAAACCCCTTTCAGTCCAACAAGTCCGACAATGTTTCCAGCAACAACTTCATCCATCTGAATTCTCTGCGCTCCTTTGTAAATAGAAACCTGTTGCAAGTTCAGCTTCTTTTTAGCCAAGTTCATATAAACTTCATCTCCTCTCTTCAGAGTCCCGCTGAATAATCTCCCGGCAGCAACCTCTCCAGCGTTTTTATCAATAACAATTTTCGTGCAGATAAAAGCCGGCTCTCCTTTCTCATTGCACAAAACTAAGTCTCTTCCAGTCTCGCTGTTTAAATCTCCATGCCAAATCTTTGGGATTCTATACTCCTGCGCCTGTTTTGGATTAGGATGATGCTTGACAACCATATTCAAGACAACTTTATGCAATGGGGCTTTTTTAGCCAATTGTTTGTATGCCTCGTCTCCGGAATTATAAGCGTCAATTATTTCCTTGAATGAAATCTTGTTTTTTTGCATAAAAGGAACAGACATTGCCCAGTTATGAAACGCAGAGCCAAAAGCAACGCTTCCTTCCTGAACATTAACCTGCCATTTCTTTCCAAACTCCTCTTCCGCAATTTTCCGAATCAACTCATTAACTTTATTAATTATCCCGACAAATCTTTCCTGCATCTGTTCAGGAGTCAGCTTGACTTCTTTTATTAATCTATCAACTTTGTTAATGAACAAAACCGGCTTTACTCTTTCTCTCAATGCCTGCCTCAAAACAGTTTCTGTCTGAGGCATTATTCCCTCGGAAGCGCAAACTAAAACAATACATCCATCAACAGCCCTCATGGCTCTCGTTACGTCCCCTCCAAAATCAACATGCCCCGGAGTGTCAATCAAATTAATTAAATAATTATCTCCCTCAACATTATGCACCATTGAAACATTAGCCGCATCAATTGTAATTCCTCTTGCTGCCTCATCCTCATGAAAATCAAGCAGTCTTGACTTCCCAGCCAGCTCTTCAGACATCATTCCAGCGCCCGCAAGAAGATTATCAGAAAAAGTCGTCTTCCCATGGTCAATATGCGCCGCAATTGCTATGTTGCGGATCTTCTCCGAATTATGCATCAGTTTCCTCACTTTTTCTGTCGTTGTGTCTGCCATTTTTCTTCACATTATAAAAATGGCGGGCTAAAGATTTTTAATCTTTTTGTCTGCCATCTTAAATAATCAGAATATCACCTCATATAAAATTAGGTTTTTAAACTTTCGGATTACTCTTTCTAAAAGTTTAAGCTCAACATTTGTAAGAATCTTGTTGTTTAAAGCTTCACTTTTATCAAAGGTGAATGAGTTAATGATGCGAAAAATCATTAAACTTTCAGATTGCAGAATTACCGCGCAGAATCCGCCTGTTTCTCCGCCTCATTCTTCTTACCCATAGCATAACTTTCCATGTTTCTTTCAGATGCTTTGATTATCTCTTCAGCTAAAGTTTCAGCCATTTTTCTCTTCTTCCCAAATGCCTTGGCATAAGCTCCTTGCACCATCCATCTAACTGCTAAATCAACTCTTCTCATTGGAGAAGTGTCAACCGACTGCGGATAACGCGCCCCAGCATGCTCAATCACAGTAATCTCATCTCTCGGCGAGCAATTCTCTATCGCGCCGACTAATACTTGAACAGGATTTTTCTTTGTCTTAGATTCAATTATTTTCATGGCAGTCAGAACAATCTTCATGTTCCCATTATAATTCCCAGAGCTCCAGGAAGTAATTATTCTGTGCTTCTTTCCAATATGCCCCGGAACAGCAATTCTATTCGCCAGTCTCTCCAAGATATTGAACTTCGCCTTCGCAAACTTGTCAAACTTTCTTCTCCCGTAAGATTTCAAAACCAACCGCCCGGAAAAATCAATATATCCTCTCAAAGCAGGATCTTTAATTTCAATTTCAGATACATCATACAAGTCAAACAACTTGAACTGCTCAACTTTCTCTTTAGCTTTCTGTTTCTCTTCAACTGCCCTGTCTGTTGCCTGTTTTAAGCTTTGCTTTGCGTTGTCCTGTTTAATTTCCTCTGATTCCATATTTTCTCCTAATCATTCTACCAATTAAATCATTTAATTCCTTAATAAGTTCATCATAAGTTATGATATGTCTAACAGGATAAGCGAACCTTCTATCTTCAACAAAGTGGCCATATACTACCATCATACTAGAATCCAAAGGGCGTTGTGTATCGTTCCCCCTTCTATTCATTAAATCCCAGACAGGATACTTTCCAAGTTCTTCGCTATCCATTTTATCTTCTTCCTTTCTCAATCTTCCCACTGACTAATCTATGCAGTGGCTGGTCATTTACTTTAATAACTTGAAATCTAATCCCTCTTATGTCACCCTTCGCTCTGCCCTGCTTTCCGCCGATTCTTTCAATAACAACTTCATCGTGCTCGTCAATAAATCTCTGCGCCAAGTTTCCAGGAATAAACGCACCAACTCTAACTCCATTCTTAATAAGTTGAACTCTGCAGCACTTCCTCATTGCAGAATTTGGCTGAGCCGCTTCCTTCTGAAACTTTTCTATAACAATTCCCTTTGCCTGCCAAGACCTCCCCAGAGGATCAGACTTAACCTTCAGCGACATAACTCTCGCCTTATAATCTTTGGAGCTCCATCTAAATTTCTTTCTTTTTTTCATTAATTTTCTAGCACTTAACAAGCCCATATATCCTCTTAAAAAAACTAGTTTTTAAATCTTCTTATCTCCCATAAGAATGAGTTAAAAATGTGAAACATCTTTA
>CAZVKQ010000001.1:5866-15364 GCA_964626985.1 Candidatus Woesearchaeota archaeon
TTTTTAAATCTTCTTATCTCCCATAAGAATGAGTTAAAAATGTGAAACATCTTTAAACCTTTTTGCGAAGCAAAAACCTTAGCGTTTACGAAGCTTTTCTAAAGCTTCTTTAAACCTTTTTGCGAATCTTTTTTATAGAGTACTTTGAATAATTCAATTTCTGAAGTCTACAGTCTTCAAATTGCAGGATTTTAGCGCCTCAAAATTCTCTATAAGCCACAATCACCAGACTTAAATATTTATTATTTTATTAATTACAATGAAAAAGAGAATCTTCTTAACTTTAATCTTAATAATTTTAATTATGGGTATAACAGTAACAATATTTCTTCTATATAAAAACAGCCCAAAGAAGAATACATTCCAGCAGCAGGACGAAAAAATAAAATTCATAGTCCAGATACCAACTAACACACCAGAAGAAGACATAATCTATATGTATAATTATCAGACTGAAGGAATAAAAGAACATAAGATGGAGAAAATTGATAACTACAAATACACAATATCGTTCTCCCAAGACGAAATAGAAAATACAAATGGTTTTTATCATTATAGATACGGAAGAAATGGATGGAATTTTATCCCGTCAGAATATCTAGAACCAAACACAAATGACTATTTCTGGACGCAATTAGGAAGAAAAATAAGTTTCCCTGAAAAAGGACATATTCAAGAGGACATAGTCCAAAGATGGAGATGGTTTCCAGAAGGAGAACTAAAAAATCAAGACATATCATATTTAATCACAGAGAGCGACTTTCCTGAAAGGATAAACAAAATAGAATTCAAATCAGGGCAGGTAATACAAGATTTATATATAAGAGGATTTGAAGATTTTTTTAATTCAACAGCAAAACACATGAAAGAAAGAGGATATAAGTGGGCAGTCTTGGCCCCTCCATGGCAATGGCTTGAGCAAAATCCCCTGCCAAAAATAGGAAATTCATTAGAGCTGGGAATATCAGATGCTTCTCCAAATTATCCAAACGACGAAATATTCCTTGCCCACATAAAAGCTTTCAAAGACGAAGGTCTAAAAGTAGCAATAAGTCCGCAAGATTGTTGCATATCTATAAATACAAAAAATAAAAATAAAGAATGGTGGGAGGAATATTATTCTGAAATAGAAAGATTTTTAGTTCATCACGCAAAAATTGCCGAACAAGGAAGAGCAGACGCATTCTATTACGCAGTCTCTGGAGCAGATACTTCAAATCAGGAAGAATCATGGGTGAAAGAATTAGAAGACAAAAGATGGCCTGAAATATTTGATTCAATAAGAAGAGAATTCTCTGGAGAAATAGGGCAGGGGGTCTGGGTTTTCAATCTAGAAGGAAAGAATGATATTATACCACAAGCAGATTATATAACTTGGGGAGATGAATTAGACTTCTTTTACTTTATGGCTGATGGAGAGCTAAGTCCAAAAGAAAATCCAACAGATGCAGAGTTAAAAATTGGGGCAGAAAGAATATTAGACGGCGCAAAATCACTTCATGAAAAATATGGAAAGCCAATCTGGGTTCAGACATCTTACTTTTCAATAAGTAAAAGCTGGCAAGGAGGGCATTTTGAAAATCCAGGGATCCCAGGAGAAGGAGAACCAGAAGAAGCATATTCCCAAGGATTAGAATTCTCAGGAATTGACCAAGCAAGAACAGTTAATGCATACTTTGAGGCACTAAGCGAAAGACCGTGGATAGTGGGCTATAATCAATTCGGCTACTGGCATTGGGAAATGCCAAGACTTCCTGACTGGAGTGTCAGAGGAAAAGAAGCCGAGGATATTTGGGAAGAATGGAATAGAATAATATACAGTTAAACAATTTTCAGATCAAGTCCAAAATTATCAAGCAGCACAACTCTCAATTCCTCCAGTCTTCTCTTATTCCTCCCAATCAAAGCCGCCTTGCTCTGCACACCAGCAGTTAAAACAAAAATTCCCTCTTTCACTTCCAAAGATTTAAATCTCACGGGCTCAACAATCTCTCTCACAAATCTTTCCGCATCTTCAATTCCTTCGGGCTCGCTGATAATTCTAACACGCTTCCCTAAATTTTCCTGAATCTTTTTAACATGCAAGGCGGCGGGCCCAATCGCCTTTGAAACCATGTTCCTCGGCACTGCAAAATAAATCGTATTATTATAAATAAAGCACTTATTTGTCTTGACGCGCGCGGCTCTGTCTAACAAATTAATATATCTCATTGTCTGCATATTAATCATCGCCATCGTAGAATAATTTACAACCTTGCTTTTATAAATTTATTTCATTATCTTACTATATAAATCTTCCTCTCAAAGAATGCCTTGCCTTTCATCAAGTTCTCCTTTTCTCAGAACTCCCAAAAAATTCAACACCCTCCCAAATCTTCGCAATCCCATGCCTACCCATATCTAAATAAAAAAATCTATCAACTCCGTGCAAGTTATTCTGGCCATCTCCGTCTACATTCCAATAAAAAGCAAATCTCGGATTTTCTTCAAATTTAATTTCCTCTATAATTCTTCTTTTGCAAATATCTCTAAGGTAAATAAGAGCCTTGTCCTCAAATCTAAATAATCCGCAGAAATTCAGACTTCTTTGGCAGGGAATCCAATCTGCTCCGTAATGCACAATATAATTATTTGTAAATCTCCAACTTCCAAAAAATTTCCCTGCCCGTTCTTGAAAGTCCCCAAAATTATCCTCATCCAATGTCCTAACCTGCGCAGGCATGGGCATCATAATATTATAGATATTAAGGGCAGTCATCCTACTTTGTAGAAGCTTTAACCTCTTTTTTATCCTTCTCTGCCTTAACCAAAGGCCCTGTAACTCTAACAAGCAGTCCGGGAAGTCCGGTCCCGACAGGAATCGGCTGGTTCAATAAAATATTCTCAATAACAGAAGTCAGCTCGTCCTTTCCGCCCTGAATCGTAGCATTAATAAACTGCTTGTCAGGCGTCTCAAAAGTCGCGCGCGCTAATATAGAGGCCTTGTCAGAAATAATTCCCATTCTCGTAACTCCCTTGACAGTCCCTGAAGAAGTCATAGCATCAGCAACTAATTTCAAATGCCTCTCGTTAATATCCAATCCTTGCGTCTGAATAACATTGTTTATCTCGTTGATTATAGTCTGCCGTGCCGCCTCAATTCCCAGAACATCGGCAACATCATGAATATCATTGCTTGTTATCTTGTCAGCATCAACTCCCTTAACTTCCCTTATATCCTCCATATTGCTTCCGGCAGTCCTTATAACATAATCCCTACCAATTTTAGCAACAACAACTTGAGATATTCCCTTGACCCCAGAAATAATAGTTTCCTTAAGCTTCTCTTTCAATTTATACATCTCCTTAAAATTTAATTCAGGAACAGAAACACTAATTTTGTTTTCACCGCCGCGCACATTAAAGCCCCTGTCATTCAATCTATCAACAACAGTAACAACACCTATATGAACTCTCTTTAGCGCCTTAGAGTCAAAATCAACTTCTATTTTCTTGTTTCCAAAATCAATTTTAATTTCAGATATTACATCTTTCAATTTAACTTCTTTTATCTTTTCAGCAATAACTCTTGAGCTGTTCTCGTTATTATTCTCTTTGTCCAGGTAAACTTCCATCAGGGGTGTTGTCGGTTGTTTTCTGGCGTCAAGAA
Source organism: Candidatus Woesearchaeota archaeon (assembly GCA_964626985.1). Taxonomy (GTDB): domain Archaea; phylum Nanobdellota; class Nanobdellia; order Pacearchaeales; family GW2011-AR1; genus CAZVKQ01. The sequence goes on from CAZVKQ010000001.1 coordinate 9,516, forward strand.
TCTCTATTAATCTGGGCAGTCCCTGCGTTATCTGCATCTGGGCGACACCAGCATGATGGAAAACGTTTAAAACCATTTGTGTTGATGCTTCTCCAAAAGACTGTGCCGTTACAACACCGACTGCCTCGCCAGGATCTATTTTATTATCCTTTAAATGCAGTCTGGAAATGTCTTTTCCGTCATCGCCGAAAACAAACTGGACAATATTCTCAGAAGCATCTCTCACAGTTTCGTCATATTCAACTTTCAAGTCCTGCAGTGCGCTGACAAGTCTTCTATATAAATATCCGGATTTAGGTGTTCTAAGAGCAGTATCCATCAAAGAATCTCTTCCAGTTATGGCTCCAAAGAAGAACTCTTTAGGATTAAGCCCGTTAAAGAAAGAATTCTTGATAAAACCCCCGGCAGCAGGGCTCAAGTCGCCCCTCTTGAAGAAAGATAATGTTCTGTTTATATACCCAAAATTAACTCTCCCCCCCCTAATAGACTGCTGTCCTACACAGCATCCAATCTGCGTGATATTCAGCATGCTTCCCGCCGCCTTGGAAGTAATCATTTTATTTACATTGCTCTCTGCAGGGAAATTCTCGTTCACTATTTTTCCGACGTCGGTTCTAACTTCATTCAAAACCTGAAGTATCCTGTTCTCTCTTGTCTCCTCCAAAGTCTTTCCAGGAATTAATTCAAGCCTCCCCCCTTCACAGTCTTCAATTATCTTTTCAGTTTTTTCGTGCGCTGTCTTGATTATATCGCTAGTCAAGCCCTTAACTTTGTCAGAAACATTCAGGTCTCTTAAAGACAAAGTATATCCTATTCTGGAAAGGTAGCTGCTTCCAAGGAAGAAAGCCCTGTTAATGCTGTTGATAGTTTCTTCCCTTCCAAAATCTTTGTCTATAACCTTAACCATCCTCCCGTCTTCAGCTCCGAAAGAATTGCTTCCAGTTATATTCCCCGAAATGCTGACATTGGCGCCGCTTGGAACGACCTGCATGAAAACATCCTTTCCTTCAATCTCTTTCTTTTTTATCTTATTCTCAACTCCAGAAGAGAACAATATTTGGTCCGCCTCGCTCTTGGGAATAATGCTCTTCCCTAAAATATAAGCCCCAGTCACAGAATCTTCAATAGTCCCGACAAGATTAATGTTATTCTTTGAGGAAATTATATTCTGGCTTATGTTAAGAAGTATTTTTGCTTCTGAAAGCGCCTCCTCTGTCTGGGGCCCATGAATATTGCACTCATCTCCGTCAAAGTCAGCGTTGTAAGGAATTGTCGTCGCTGGATGTAGTTTAAATGTCCTTCCAGGAAGGACTCTTACATGATGTGCCATTAATCCCTGCTTGTGGAGAGTCGGATGCCTGTTAAACAAAACAATATCTCCATCCCTTAAATGCCTCTCAACTTTATAGCCCGGCTGAAGTTCAGAGCAGATTTCTTCTTTCAATTCCTCTGCAATTCTCTTCCTCTTCCCATCAGGCCTGATAACATAATTTGCGCCGGGATAATTAGAGCCTCTTCTTATCAGCTCTTTTAGTGCTTCAAGATTAGTGCTCGTCACAGTTTCTGAAACAGAAATAACCTCTGCAATTTCAAGAGGCACGCCAACTTCATTTATTTTCAGATAAGGGTCTGGCGAAACAACCGTCCTCGCAGAATAGTTGACTCTCTTCCCGGCAAGATTGTGCCTTATTCTGCCTTCCTTGCCTTTTATTCTTTCTGTAATAGTCTTCAGTGGCTGTCCGCTTCTGTGCCTTGCCGGAGGAATTCTCGTTACATTATTGTCAAAGAAAGTTGTAACATGATATTGGAGCAGGTCCCACAAATCCTCAATAATAACCTCGGGTGCTCCGGCATTTAAGTTCTCCCACAATCTCTGATTAGCTCTAATGATGTCGCTTAGTTTGTGAGTTAAATCGTCCTCGCTTCTCTCTCCAGTATCCAGAGTAATGCTCGGTCTGACAGTAACGCTGGGCACTAAAAGCAAAGACATAACAGCCCATTCAGGCCTGGCAGTTTTTGGATTGATGCCTATTTTTCTTAATTCCTCGTCGGGAATCATCACAAGTCTTTCTCTGACTTCAATAGGGCTTAATCTTTTCTTTCCAATCATAAATGTGCTCGGCTTTTCAAGTTTTACTCTTTCAATCTTCTCTCCGGTATGCGGGCAGACTTTTGCATCTCTTGCCTTCTTTGCCATCTGGGCAGGCGCCAGACCCTTTTGCTTTTCCTCGCTCAAAGTCAGCTTCCCGCAATAAGGGCTGAAGCTCCTCAAGCACAATTCAACTAAAGGAATATACTTTATATGAAAGACAGGTCTCGCAAGTTCAATAAATCCCGGATGCCCTGGGCACTCCTTAACCCTCTTCCCGCAAGTCCTGCATCTGACTCCTGGATCAATTGCCCCAAGTCTTAAATCCATCAAGCCCCCGTCAACAGGAAAGCCGTCAATGTCATAAAGCTCCGGCGTAACTATCTTTGCAGTGCTGATTCTTTTAATCTGCTCCGGGCTAAGCAGACTGAACTTCAAACTTCTCACTTGCTTTCTAAAATGTTCTTGTCTCATCTTTCATACTTGTCCTTTAGCTCAAAATTACTATGAATGCAAAGCCCAAGGAGCTCATCAACTAAAAGCTTGAAAGCATAAGATAGCTCAATCGGCTCGGCGTCGTTTCCCCCGCATAAATTGCAGACTATCTTGTTTCTTATAGTATCTTCATAAGTCATGTTGCCGCAGTCCTTGCAAATCCACACAACTGTTTTGTCAGAATCATATCTCTCCTTCAACAGCAGAGAAGCGCCGTGCCCGGCAAGTGCCTGCTGCTCCATCTCTCCCAATCTTAAAGCTCCTCCTCTGGCGCGCCCCTCAATCGGTTGTCTTGTCAGCAGAGCAACTTTCCCGCTTGACCTGGCATGAATCCTGTTCTTAACCATATACTTCAGCTTCAAGTAATACATATTGCCTATGTAAATCTTAGATTCCATTTTTTTCCCGCTAACTCCATTATACATAACTTCCTTTCCTTCATAGCTGAAGCCGGCGTCCTTCAGCTGCTCTTCTAATTCTTCAACACTCTGCCCTGTGAAAGCAGTCCCGTCAACAATTTTTCCGCTTGTTGCAGCTGCCTTCCCTGCCAGCAATTCTATCATGTATCCAACAGTCATCCTGCTTGGAATTCCGTGCGGATTAAATATTAAATCAGGCCTCACACCCCTTGAAGTGAAAGGAACATCATCAGAATCAGCAATAAATCCAACAACGCCTTTCTGCCCATGCGGTGTTGAGAACTTGTCTCCTGCTTCAGGCAGTCTGGAATCTCTCGTCCTTACTTGTGCAATCTTGTTGCCTTCTGAATCAACAGTCACAAAAACAGCGTCGACATTCCCCCTCTCCTCCTGCCTTATTGCAGAGCTTGCCTCTTTTTTAGATTGAATGCTGATATCCTTTGCCTCGCTCAAAAATTTCGGAGGGGTGAGTTTCCCAATAACAACTTCTCCAGATTTCATGTCTGCCTCAACATAAGCAATGCCGTCATCCTCCAGGAATCTGTAAGCTTCCTCTGTCCTGTATCCAGAAACATCCTTATCAGATATAGTTATCTCATCACTTAATCCCCCCGCATACTGAAGTTCTGTTGAGCTGTAAGGCCTGAAGTAAGTGCTTCTCCCCATGCCTCTGTCTATGCTCGCTTTATTAAGCACGACAGCGTCAGCCATGTTAAATCCTTCATACGGCATTATTGCGACGACAATATTCTGTCCAGAAGGATAAACATCCAAAGTGTCGTAAATAAAACTCCGGACAATCGGCTTCTGCGGATAATGAAGGATTGAAACATCAGTATCAAGTCTAACAAGATAATTAGCAGCATAAATGCCCAGGCTCTGCTTGTTAGTTTTGCTCCCTCTCAAAAGTCTTGAGCTCTGGTCATGATTCCCAAAAGGCACTAAAGAAGTAATCAATCCAAAAACGTCAATTGGATCAACCTCTAGATGTGTATGTTCGTTATTTATCTCTCCGTCCTGCAGGGCAACCAAAGCATTGTCCTCTTCCGCAGCATCAATATATTCTATAATTCCTTCATTAACCAAGTCAGTCCATCTCAACTTGCCTTCTTCAAGTAAAACAAAATGTTCGTCTTTCAATTTACTGGCTCCGTCATCAACAACTACCAATGGTCTCAACACCCTTCCAACTTCAGTTGAAATCGTTACTTGTTCAAGCATGTCATCATTTCTTACGCTAAGCTCTTTCGGAAACTCTCCCTTTCTTCTTGCCCCTCTTACATTCTTGACAAAGTCAGATGAGCTTTCAACAAATCCTATAAATCTTCCGTTCAAAAAGACATCTCTCCCGCGTTCATCGTTTAATCCAAAGTTCCTAAACTTCTTCAATGCGTCGCTCTCTTCAAATTTAATAGCAGTTGATATCCTTGCCAGGATAGCTAGATTTTTCCTCAATCCAATATCAGTTCCTTCAGGCGTTTCAGTAGGGCAGAATCTTCCATAATGAGTTGGATGCAGAGTTCTCGCAGCAAAGTTCTCCTGCTCTCCCGGCAGCATGGAGGAAACTCTTTGAAGCTGGCTCAATATAGCCATATAATTTGTTTTGTCCATATTCTGCGTCACGCCGCTCCTCTCTCCTATCCAGCTTCCAGTTGCAATCGCACTCTCAACTCTCTGGCTGAATAATGTAGACTTGGCAATAGTTTTTATTGAGTAAAACTTCTTCCTCTTTGAGACTTTCTGCAGCGAATATTGAATATCTCTAACTAAGATTCCAATATTAACTCTAAACAAGTCGCTCATTAAGTCTCCGGAGAGTTTTACTCTTTTATTTGCGTAATGGTCTTTATCAGTTCTTACGTGCTCGTTTTCTTTTGCTCTCAAATAGAGTCTCAATAATCTGCAGATAGTATTTGCCTTTTCTACTCTCGCATTCTTATCAAGCCCAACATGAGGAAGCAAAAAAGAGTCAATCTTCTGCTTAACTCTATCGCTGACTTCTTTCTTAGTTCCCTGAATTCCTGATTTTTCAGCAATGAACGCCAGCGCGTCGTCAATGCTCTGCATCTTGGAGTATTCATATAAATTAACTACCAAGCAGTCATTTTCATGGTTTATCTTTTTAGAAATTTCAGCCTCTTTAACCATGCCAAGAGCTTTCAAAAGAACAACAGCAGGAATATTTTTCAGTCTGCTAAAAGTCAGTTCTAAAATACCTTCATTAGTCTCGCTGATAGTAGTTGGAATTCTGTAAGCCCCTCTTTGGGAAAATACTCTCAATATTAATCCCTTAGCGCCATCGTCTATAAATGGCTGGTTTGGAGCCAAATCTTCAGACATTACCATAACTCTTTCATTACCGTTGATTATAAAGTAACCTCCTTGGTCAAGTGCATCCATGTAATTTTCAGTCAGCTGCTTCTTGTCCATATTCCAGCTGTTGCATGCAGCGCTCTTGACCATTACAGGAATCCTTCCAACCTCAACTTCAGAGCTGTCAGTTTGCTCCCCAAATTTTACAGTCAGCTCAACAAAAACAGGCGCAGAATAAGTTAAATTCCTCAATCTTGCAATCGTCGGAGTTATCTGGCTCGTGCTTCCGTCGGCTTCAATAATGTTTGGCTTTCCAATCCTGACTTTCCCGAGAGTAACATCAACTTCCTCGCTTGAAATATTCTGATTTATCTCGCTCACGATTTGCTGCATCTTGTTGTGGAGAAAGTCATTAAAAGACAGAATATTAGACTCAACTAAAGAATGCTGCTCAAGATATTTCTTGACAAGAATATTTTTCTGTTTGCTTGCCATTTTATCTTTCTACCTCTGGAGAAGGAAGGTTATCTTCC
>CAZVKQ010000001.1:15464-17267 GCA_964626985.1 Candidatus Woesearchaeota archaeon
AGTTGTTTCCATTTTATGCTACAACCCTGTAATAAATATTTACTTTATCCTCTTCCCTTCTTTCAATTTTAATAATATCTCCGGGAACGCAATTTTCAGGAATAGCATAATCTTTGGATTTTATTTTCGGAAGTTGAGACAACGATACGCCATACTTTTCAAGTAGCTTTTTCACCTCGTCTGGTTTCAATTTTGTGTGTTTCGGCTGGAGGATATGCATTTGTAAGGAGGATTTGTGGAAATTGCTTTATAACTAAGCAATAACAATAGATTTTGTAAAACTGGGTTTTTAAAACTTTCGTTCCCTCTGCTCTGTCCGGAGTTCCTGTTTTTTTAAAGTTATGACAAAAAGTTTTAAGCAATACCAAGTATATTTAGTAGATGCTCAATTCTTTTAATCAGATTTTTCAATTCCGAACAAAGCAGTTCCCTCCAATAAGGGGAACGAAAGGGGAAGAGAATCGCAGATTCTCAAACATTTAATTTCTTTTTCTACACCGATGTTCAAATCCCTTGATAAGAATGGCCCCGAAGGGATTTGAACCCTCGACACCTGGCTTAAAAGGCCAGTGCTCTAACCAGGCTGAGCTACGGAGCCATTTCATAATATTCATCAAAGAAAAATTTGCTATTTAAAGGTATTCATAACTTAATCGGCGCAGGAAGACCCCTTGAAGTATATTCTTCATTAACAGCCACAGCAATATCATCCCCTGGTTGTAATCTATCATAAGCCTCCTGCAACAAATCATAATCTGTAGAAATAGAAGAATAAGGAATACCAGATCTGTAAAGTAATTTACTAGCTTCACCACCAGATCTATCTGTAAGGCCCAACGCATAAACTTTACTGACTCCAGGAAGTTTCTTCACAATACTAACAGCATCGGCTAAAGATTTTCCAGTCGTGGTAATATCTTCTAATAAGACTACATTACCAGAAGGTTGACCAACAAAATCTCTATCACTGACATCTCCATGTTCTTTTTTCTTTCCTCTAATCATAGATAACCCTGTCCTGCCCCCTCCATTCAAACCCCATTTAAATTGAGTCACAACACCTAGTTTGGTAGCACCTTCTGCAACACCAATAAATTCATCAGGCCTTTCCCAATACCCAATTCGCGAAAATTCAATAACATATTTAATAACAAAATTACTCAATTTATCAATCATTCTAACATCATTACTAACATTGCGCCAGTTAAAATAAAAGTTAGATAATCTTCCAGAACTTAGTCGCCTAGTTCCAAAACTAACAACACCATTATCCAAAGCAAACTGGACAAATTCATCATTATCAACAAACATAAAGAATAAACTATCAAATCCATTTATAAATATTTATATCCTAAAAAGAATCTTTAATTATCTTCTCCAGCTCATCCTTATCCATCGCCCCCGTAGTTCTATTCACCATCTCGCCGTTTTTAAAATACAATAATGTCGGAATAGACATTATCTGGAATCTTTGCGCAAGCCCGCTTTCAGCATCAACATCAACCTTGCCAAACTTCACACCCTTCAATTCTCCTGAAATTTCCTCAACAATCGGCGACAAAACCTTGCATGGCCCGCACCACGCCGCCCAAAAATCAATCACAACTTTACCATCTTTAATAAACTTATCAAAATTTCCCACGTTTAATTCAGTAACTTTTCCCGCCATCACACAAACAAAAATCCAGCACTTATAAACCTTTTTGCAAAGCAAAAACCTTAACTTTCTTAAGATTTTCTAAATCTTATTATAAACCTTTTTGCAAAGCAAAAACCTTAACTTTCTTAAGATTTTCTAAATCT
>CAZVKQ010000001.1:17367-19492 GCA_964626985.1 Candidatus Woesearchaeota archaeon
TTAACTTTCTTAAGATTTTCTAAATCTTATTATAAACCTTTTTGCAAAGCAAAAAAATAATAACCCTCCCATCTTATAAAAACAATGGAAAAGCCAGAGCTAATAGAATCATTAAAGCGTAAAGACTTCACAGAAGAAATAGTCAGGGCATTTGAAAAAGTAAAACGAGAAGATTTTGTCCCCCAATATTTGAAAGCGTATGCCTACGAAGACATGGCTCTTCCGACAGAAGTCGGCTCAACTATTTCACAGCCGCAAACAATTGCATTCATGCTTTCTCTTTTAAACTTAAAGCAAAATCAGAAAATTCTGGAGATTGGCTCTGGCTCCGGTTATGTCTTAGCTTTGATTTCAGAAATAATAAAAAACGGAAAAATCTACGGTTTAGAAATAAATCAATCTCTCGCAGTTAAATCAAAAAAACTTCTCGCAAACGATTCAAACATAAACATAATAAACAAGTCCGGCTTTCAAGGGCTTCCGGAATTTGCGCCTTATGACAGAATACTAATCAGCGCTTCCTGCAATGATATAAAAATCCCCTTAAATTTCTTGCAACAATTAAAAGACCCTGGAATCCTAGTCGCCCCAGTCCAATCTTCAATTTTCCAGATAACAAAGTCCGAAGGCCAAATCCAAAAAAAGGAGTTTAAAGGTTTTGCCTTCGTTCCATTAAGAGAAGAATAAGAAAAAGATTTAAAGACAAAATTGTTCAGATATAAGAATATAATGGCAAAAAATAAAACAAAAAGGGAGATAATAAAGAGAAGTGAAAAGAAAACAATTATGTTCCTCGCAGGAGCACTAATCGCAGGGGCTAGTCTGCTTTATTTCAAGCAGTTTCCACTTCTAGCATTTATAAGTTTGATGATAGGGGCTGTTTTAATGATAAGGGCCATTAACTAAAATGAATGAATTAGAGAAGAATTTATTGGATTAAGACACTCTATTCACCAGTCAAAAGCAGTTCTATTCTTTGCTGTTGGTCTTGGTAGCGGTATAAGCATCTTTTTTGGAGGCATCCAATTGAAAATAGAACCAGAAACTTCCTTCATTCTAGGTTTAATGTTTACAATTTTATTCTTAAACAAGTCATTTGAGCATTTTAATAAATGTTACAAAATACAAACAACAATTAAAAAACGAATGAAGAAACACGCTAAAAGTAGCAAATAATCTACTCCCCGCACCCATTCCTCGTCGTCTGCTTGCAATCATTGCAGACAATTGCGCAATTTCCAATCCTCTTCGCCGAGCCCCCGCAAATAGGGCAAGCCAATCCCTCATTCCCAAAATCACCAAGCTCCTTCTGCGAATCAATTTTGCTTTCAAAATTTTTTATTTCAACTTTTGGTTTATGAGCGCTCTCTCCAAAATTATTCAGCATAAACTGCGACACATAATCAACTATTGAAGATGCGCTGTTAATGCGGCTTATCTTATCATCCATCCCACCGCCCCCAACATTCTTTACAAACCCTGCAGGCTCAAACTTTTGATGCCTGAATTTCCCAAACAAGTCATTGACTCTGACTCCATACTGTAAATTCAAAGAAACAGAAGTTGCCCAAGCGTCCATTAATCCTCTAATTGTAGAGCCCTGCTTATGCATTGTAACAAAAACCTCGCCCGGTTTCCCGTCGTCATAAAGCCCGACAGTCAAGTATCCTTCGTGCCCAGCAATCTCAAATTTATGTGTGATGCTTTTTCTTGTCTGGGGAAGCTTCATCCTTTCTCTGACTTTAACAGCTTCGGTAGAAGATTTCTTTACCATCTCTCCCTCTGTCTTTTGAGTATTCAACGGCTGCGACCTCTTTGAATTTTCCCTATAAATAGCAACAGCCTTCAAGCCCTTCTCCCAGGCATAAACATAAGCATCAGCAATTTCATCAACTGTTGAAGATTCAGGCATATTAATCGTCTTGCTTATAGCCCCCGAAATAAACGGTTGAGCAACAGCCATCATATCTATGTGCCCGCGAGGTTTAATTGCTCTATTCCCCTTAGCCGGCTTGAAAGCGCAGTCAAAAACAGGTAGATGCTCATCCCTCAATTCCGGAGCCCCTTCAATTGTATCATTCTTCTCAACATACTCAACTATCTTTTCTATCTGCCCCTCATCATA
>CAZVKQ010000001.1:19502-26266 GCA_964626985.1 Candidatus Woesearchaeota archaeon
TCCGAGATTCTTCAATGCAAACGGCACAGATTTATTTACAATCTTTAACATTCCTCCTCCTGAAAGAACTTTATATTTCACAAGAGCAATATCCGGCTCAATTCCTGTTGTGTCGCAGTCCATCATGAATGCGATAGTCCCGGTCGGAGCAATTACAGTTGCCTGCGCATTTCTAAAGCCGTATTTGCTTCCCAAATCATACGCCTCGCTCCAGCAGTCCCACGCATCATTAACCAAATATCTCAATCTTTCCGGCATTGCCTCAACATCTATGTCTCTAACATGATTTTTATGCATTCCTATAACTTCAAGCATCGGCTCTCTGTTCTCTTCAAATCCCGGGAAAGGCCCAATATGTGCAGCAAGTTCCGCACTAGTTTTATAGGTCTCTCCACACATTATTGCAGTCACAGCAGCTGCAACAGCTCTCCCGGAATCAGAATCATACGGCAGTCCAAGACTCATCAATAGGGCTCCTAAATTAGCATATCCCAATCCAAGCGTCCTAAAAATATGCGACCTCTCTGCAATCCGCGCAGTAGGATAACTAGCCCCGTCAACAATCAATTCCATAGCAATAATAAAATACCTCACAACTTTCTTGAGCTTCTCAGCATCAAATCTCCCGTCGGCAGTTCTAAACTTCATCAAATTTATAGAAGCCAAATTACAGGCAGTATCGTCTAAAAAGAGGTATTCACTACACGGATTGCTCGCATTCTGCCTTCCAGAGTTTTTACAGGGGTGATACTTATTAATTATAGAATCATTCTGTATTCCAGGATCTCCGCAAATCCAAGTTCCCTCTGCAATCCCCTTCAAAATATCACGCGCTTTCAAAGTCTCGCAAACCTCCCCGGTTTTCACAAACTTAGTCTGCCACTCTCCATTCTTCTTAACCGCCTCCATAAATTCGTCATTAACTCTAACACTCATATTGCAGTTCTGGAAGAATACACTTGCATACGCCTCTCCATTCATTCCGCCGTCATATCCTTGTTCAATCAATGCCCAGGCCTTCTTCTCTTCCTTCTGCTTTGCCTGAATAAAATCCATTATGTCTGGATGATGAACATTCAAAATTTCCATTTTCGCAGCTCTCCTGGTTTTCCCTCCAGACTTAATAACGCCGGCATAAGCATCATATCCTTTCATAAATGATAGGGGCCCAGAAGCTCTTCCTCCGCCAGTCACAGTTTCTCTGGAGCTTCTCAATGGAGATCTATTTGTACCTGTCCCGCTTCCCGCCTTGAACAAATTTGCCTCTGCAACTTGAACACCCAGAATGGACTCCATATTGTCCTCTATTCCTTGTATAAAGCAAGCCGAGCACTGCGGTCTGTCCATCTGCTTTTTCGCAGGAATAACACTCTGCGTCGCATCATTCCAAACATAAGCAGAAACTCCTCCAGTATTCTCATCATACTCTTGTATCCCCGCGTTAAACCAAACAGGAGAATTAAAAACACAAAGCTGATTCAGGCAGATAGAAGCAATCTCCTGCTCAAGAATCTTGGATTCTCTCTCGTCAAAATATCCTTGTTTTAACGCCTGTCTCCCAATATATCTTGAAACTCTTCCAACCAGCTGCTCAACTCTAGACTCCCTTTCATTTTTATTTTGATCCCCCCAGAAGTATTTGCTCGCAACAACCTTTATTGCTAAAGGGCTCCAGAAGCTCGGCCTATTAACATCGCGCTGCTTGAATATAACCTTGCCTCTATCATCAGTTACTTCAACATCCTCCTCAATCCACTTTATTTTCTCTCCTTTCCAGTCAATCTCAAATGGGTCATTATTTTCACCAACAAAAGATCTTTCAATCTTCATTGGAACTTTCTTCTTTATTCCAACCTGTGGAACAGCTCTTTTTTTCTCTTCTACAATGCCGTTATCTACATTTCCATTAAATCCAAAAATATCTCCATTTGCCATCTTAAATAATGTCCTCCTTCTTTATTACACAGACAACCTCTCTCCCGACCTCTTTTTTCATTTTCATCTCCTCTTTCAAATATTAAACTTTATAATATTTATTATACTATAGTCAACGACTTTAGTTTTTCCCCATTTTGTCGTTGACTAGATAGGGAAAGACTTATGTCTTTCACTATAAATTACTTCTTTCCAAGTTCTTTTATTTCAATCTTGAAATCATCAATATCTCTAAAATCCCTGTAAACCGAAGCAAATCTTATGTAAGCAACTTTGTCAGTCCTCTTCAATTCCCTTGAAACTAATTCTCCTATCATGTTGCTTTTAACCTCTTTTCCTTTTCTCCTAAGCCTCTCTTCAATATTGAAAAGCATTTTTTCTATCTGCTCGTCACTTACAGGCCTTTTTTCACACGCCCGAAGTATTCCCTTTCTAATCTTCTCCCTGTCAAACTCCTCGCGCCGCCCATCTTTCTTTAACACTCTAAGCTCAACACCCTCAACACCTTCCCGCGTACTGAATCTCTTGGCACACTTCAGACATTCCCTCCTTCGCCTTACATGCCCCTCTATGTCTCTCTTGTCAACTACTTTAGTATCTCCATTCAAACAAAACGGGCATTGCATATAAGACACAACATCTTGTGTTGTCCTCTTTTTAAACCACAACCTATTGTGATAACTCAACATAATTCTTTTTCATATTTAAATATTTCCATGCAATTAATTTTACCGTCGGCAATCTCGCAGAAACAAAAAGTCTAAATTCCAGAGTAACAAAACAAAGGTTCTCATTAAACTTCAACGTGCGTAGGCAATAATCAAAGCAAAATTTATACTGGCGTCAGGATCTCCTTGAGTATAAAGTTCTTTAGATAATTTTAACACAATTCCTTCCAAGTCAACTTCACTCATATTTATGAAAATAATAGATTCATTCTCTCTATTAGAAGCTACTGTTTTCACTCCAGATTCTCTGCCCCAGCAATTATAGTTAGGACTCATCCAATTATTTAATACATCTCTCATTCCTCTAGCCCACTCTGAAACAACATACCCCCTATTTTTTAATTGCTCTTCAACTGCAAGCTCATACTCACTATCTAAAGTATAAAAAGCTCGGACAGAATCTTCTTTAAATTTAAGCCTAACATGGCTAGCTCTATCCCTTATAGCCTGATTAATTATCTTACACAAACCATTTGAATATTCATTAGATCCATTAATAGGCAACGGTTTATCTACAACTTCTTCAAACATAAAAACCAAACAGACATGAAAATATTTAACAATTTCTATACTAACATTTATAAGTCATAAATCCCTAATCAAACCATGACACTAGAAAACCTCACTGCCTTCTACGAATCTATTCCCGTCTGGGCAATAGTTCTAATATCAATTTGGTCATTAATTTGGAAAGGCCTTGCACTCTAGAAATCAGCAAGAAAAAACAGCCCAGTCTGGTTCATAATTCTCCTAGTAGTCAACCTCGCCGGAATCCTAGAAATTCTATACCTCTTTGTCTTTTCAGAAATAAAAGGTAAAAAAAATGAACACAAAATTCAAAAGGCATCAGCCCGTCACACTAATAAGAGATCCAGATCCTGAGTACATAGAGTACTCCGAGGAATACGATGAATCCAAACCTCCAATAAAAAAAGGTATGAAAGGAAAAATAAATTTAATTCTCTCTAACGGACAATACCATGTTGAAATTCTCTCACAGGAAGGAAAAACAATCGCCTACCTAAAAACCGATGAAGATAGTATTGAAGCGGATTAAATCAAACAATAAAAAACTAAAAAACGACAATCACTTTTTATAAATCCTTCTTCGTTTATCCACTACCTGAACAATCAAGATTTTCCTATCAAAGTTTATATCAATCAAAGCACGATAATCTCCAATCCTTAATTTGTAATATTTCCCTTCGTAATGCTCAAGAAAATGAAATGGATTTTCTTTTATTGACTCAACTTTACTGAATATTCTCTCAGAAACACCACTCGGTAATTTCTTAAGGAAATTAATGACTTTTTCATCCCATTCAATTGAAAAGCTCATCTTCCAGAGAGAATTTCTCTAGCTTTTTCATGAGATATTTTTGTTTTTCTCTTTCTTGCGTCTTCTAACTCTTTCTTTGCCCAATCAGTTAGTTCTATTTCTTCCATTTCCCTTTCTTCTTTTTCTGTTACAAGCATTTCTTTTATCTGTGCTACATCCCTAATTAGCTTTTTCAAATCTTCTGCTTTTACATTTACATTCTCCATGATTTACACAAAACAGGCAAGTTTAAAAAATTATCTTTTTATTCTCAACAAAAATTTAAACAACATCCCCAATAACAACTTCATCTTCAGACTCTTCAACAATATAACCTTCAATCAAGACCTCTCCTGATTGAGAATTAAGGTCTCCTGAAATAACATTTACTCCCTCAACAGTATCTACTTCGCTTCCAGAGCTATCAGAAGAATCATCTCCCTTAAATCCAAAAACAAAGATCCCAATAATAATTAACGCAACAATAATTAAGGCTATCCAAATCCACTTCTTGCTTCCCCCTCCAGAAGAACTCTCAATTTCTCCATTACCTTGTTGCATCATTTCATCACCCATCTTACCGACTTACCTCCCTCACATTAGACGCTCTGGCTCTCAATCTGCTCCCAGCGTTCTCAAATCCTGCTCTCTCTAATCTATCTGCCCTGCTCTCTAGTCTAACAGCCCTATTCTCAATCCTTTCAGCTTTTGCAATTCTAATCCTCTCAATTCTCATATCTCTCTTCTCAATTCTCTCCTCCTTAATTTTCTCTCTTGCTTCTGTTCTTATATCAGAAGCCATTGCCCTAAATCTTGCCTTCAAATCATCTATAACTTCATTAGCATTAACTTCTCCACTCTCAACTTTTTCAATTAATTCATTATCTTCCTCGCCAAGATGCCCCAATATTGCTCTTACTCTTATAGCATTCAGCATCCTCCTCTTCTCCATAATCTGCTCTTTTAACTCCTGCAATTCACCCCTGTCAATCTCCTGAAACTCTGCCCTCAAGCTTTCTTTATCTTCAGCATCAAGCAAAACTCTTGCCTTATCCCTAAATTCCTTAACTAAGTCAATCGCATCCTTCTTCACTTCAACAAACTTATTAACAGCGTCTTGGTCTCCTTTGACAGTGCTAATCCCTCTAACCTCGTCAATTAAAGCATTCAACTGCTCAATAATAGCTTCCAATTCCGCTGTTTCATTTCCTTTAGCAGAGATAACTCTAATAACTGCCTCGCCATGCAGAATAGCTCTCCTAATCCTCCACTCCAACTGCAATAATCTCATTTCAGCGCCATGTGAAACATCCATAACTTCAACTTCAGAAGCCGTCGCTTCATCTATCTCATTATCTTCTTCAGAAACAACATCTGTATCAATATCAGTTTCTTCACTCACATTAGTTGAATTATCTTCAACACTACTGTCTAATCCGTTTTCATCAACAGCCCCAATAACCATAAAACTGCTCAACAAAACCAAGCTAATCAACAATAAACCTAACTTTTTCATAAAACAAACAGGGAATAATAGTTTATAAAATTTCCTGATATTTACTTGCAAAACAAATCTTTAAATAAAACAACCGTCTAATAAAAAAATGAAGAAAAATAAAACAATATTCGGAGTTATCGGAGTATTGTTAACTCTCTTTGGCATAACTGGGGCAATACCAATACTAATAAATAGGGAATATATATCGGGCCTGCCATTAACAGCTCTTTTAGTAGTAATTGGAGTAATTCTAATGGCATGGGCTTTCACCGATTAATATGAATGAGCAAACAAAAAAGAAAAACGTTCTAGACTTACACTTTCAGAAATATTTGACAATCGCTTCAACCTCTGTAATAGTAGCATTTACTTATGCAATAGGTGTAGGCATAGCATTCTTGACAAGACAAATAAGACTAGATGATTTTATAAGTATGGGTGCACTGTTTGTCATCTCCTTCGGCGTGCTTGGAACCTGCTCAATAATCTTCTTTAACTCAATTTATCATATAAGAAATATTCCACAACTAGTAAAAAAACTCTAACAAACCTTCTTCCCTCTCTTCTTTAGATAATATTGATGATAATCTTCTGCCCTATAAAACTTCCCCGCTTTCAAAATCTGCGTAACAATCTTCTTTCCCTCTTTGTCAAACTCTTTCTGCCATTTCTTCTTTGAAGCCAAAGCCACTTTCTTCTGCGAATCATTAAAATAAAAAATAACACTCCTATACTGCTTTCCAAAGTCAAGTCCTTGCCTGTTTAAAGTAGTTGGATTATGATTCTTCCAAAAAATATTTAGCAATTCCGAATAAGTAATTTTAGAACTGTCAAACTCAACTTTAACAACCTCTGCATGCCCAGTAGAGCCAGAGCAAACCTCCTCATAACTGTAATCTTCCTGCTTTTCCTCGCCCCCCATATATCCAACCTCTGTCTTCAAAACCCCATTAGTCTCGTCAAACAATACTTGAGGCCCCCAGAAACATCCCATTCCGAATACTGCTGTTTCTTTTTTCATTTGTTCAAAAAGAAAATGAAGTATAAATAATTAATTATTCATCTTAATATCTTCTCTCCCCATCGTAAATCCACAACCCTGCTCGCCTCCCCGTCAATAATTCCCTCGTCAATTACATAATCAACTCTCTTTAATATACTTTTTTCCAAGTCCCCTAAGCAAGTCATATTCTTCTCCCCAGACAAATTAACAGAAGTTGTAACAAACGGCCTACCAAATTTAGCTATAACAGATGAAAACCAATTATCAGGAATTCTAACTCCT
>CAZVKQ010000002.1:0-1985 GCA_964626985.1 Candidatus Woesearchaeota archaeon
GGAATACGGAGAAGTCACAGACATAACTCCAGATATCAGAATAACATTCTACAATGCAGGACACGTTCTCGGCTCTTGTCAAGTCCATATCAATATTGGCAACGGCTTGCATAACTTCGTCTATTCAGGAGACACTAAATACGGCAAAACAAGGCTTTTAGACCCTGCCAGCAATAGGTATCCAAGAGTAGAAACTCTCCAGATGGAATCAACATACGGCTCAAAAAACGACGTTCTCCCTTCAAGAAAAGAAGTAGAGGAGATTTTTCTAAAAAAAGTTAGAGAAACAATAGAGAAAGGAGGAAAAGTTCTTCTTCCCGAATTAGGCCTTGGCCACTCTCAAGAAACAGTTCTAAGAGTAGAAGAAGCAGTAAGAACAGGCATCCTCCCAAAGATTCCAGTTTACATAGATGGAATGATATGGGATATCAATGCAATACATACGGCTTATCCAGACTTTTTAAGCTCATCAGTCAGAACTCAAGTCTTCCAAGACAACAATCCATTTACTTCAGACATTCTTGCAAGAGTCGGCTCCCCTGCAGAAAGAAGGCAGGTTATAGAAGGAGGCCCGTGCATAGTAATCGCTACATCAGGAATGTTAAATGGAGGAGCATCAGTTGAGTATTTCAAGAACTTGGCAGACAATCCGAAAAATCTGCTCATCTTAAGTTCATATCAGGGTCCAGGCTCTCTCGGAAGGCAGATTCAAGACGGAGAAAAAACAGTAAGGGTAGACAGCGAAATAATAAATATAAAAATGAAAACAGAATTAATGAGCGGCCTCTCGCCCCACTCATCCCGCGATCAACTAATGCAGTTCGTAAACAGAATGATTCCAAAGCCGAAAAGAATAATAATAAATCACGGAGAGGTTTCAAAATCTCTTGATTTAGCATCATCTATTTACAAGCAAAACAGAGTTGAGACAACAGTCCCAAGAAATCTGGAAACGCTAAGATTAAAATAACTTTATAAACTTAAAAATTAATTCTAATAAGATGATAGCATGGAAGGAATGGTCTACCGTAAAAAAGAGCTTAGTAATTTTATTATCTTTCTTTATATTATCAGAGATATTTCTCAGGTTAACTGGAAGATTGGGGGTCTTATCAATAGGAGCGTTGAATAGTCTATCAGCCAATTTAAGCTCTGCTCAGCTTATAGATAATATTTTATTATTTTTAATAGTTTTTTTCTACCAATAATCTTAGCAAAATTACTTAGTAGAAATAATTTAGAAAATAAAAACAGATATGAAGCAAAAGGCATTATTTATGGGTCTCTAATAGTTTTAGCTTATACACTACTAGACTTCTTTTTCATAAAAATTCTTATACCTAATTGCAGTGACTTATGTGGTACAGAAAATTATCTTGCAGGCTTCTTTTCAATAATTTATCTCATAACAGGTTTAATAATCCTATTAAGAAAATAACTTTATAAACAATCTTCTCCAATTAAAAACATGAAACATTCTATAAAAGTCACATTGCTCCTAGTCTTGATGTTCTTCATCACACAATTAATCGGCATAGCGGTTATCAGCTCTTACGCGCCCCAAACCTCCCAAATAACAACAGAGACAGGCGAAATAATAAATATAACTTCTCATAATCTCCCCTACGGTCTAGAGCCTCCCCAAGATACAACTCCCCAAATAAGTTTAATCTCAATAATAATCGCTTTTATCATAGCAATCTCTCTAATGTTTGTTCTAATGAAATTCAGGGCAGAAATTTTTCTAAGGCTCTGGTTTTTTCTCGTCGTAGCTATCGCCCTTGCGATAACTCTCAACACCATATCTCTGATATTCGGCTGGCCAACAATAATAGCCCTAATAGTCGCGCTTCCGCTTTCATTCCTAAAGGTCTTCAAGAGAAATATTATCATCCACAACATAACAGAGCTGGCAATCTATCCAGGAATAGCCGCAATATTTGTGCCTCTCCTAAACATCTGGGTAACAGTTATTCTTCTAATAA
>CAZVKQ010000002.1:1995-3993 GCA_964626985.1 Candidatus Woesearchaeota archaeon
CGATATGCTCGCAGTCTGGAAATTCGGCTTCATGCAAAAGATGGCAAAATACCAGATTCAAAAAGTCAGAGTTTTCTCTGGTTTCTTTGTTCCTTATTTAGGAAAAAAACAAAAGCAAGAGCTCTCAAAACTGCCAAAGTCAAAACTAAAAAACAAAAAAGTAAGAGTCAGCGTCGCAATTCTCGGAGGCGGCGACGTCGTTTTTCCAATTATTCTCGCAGGCACAGTCCTTATTCAGCTGGGAATTATACAGGCAATAATAATCTCCATAGGGGCAACACTATCTTTAGCAGCCCTCTTCCTCTTTTCGCAGAAAGGCAAGGCCTATCCAGCAATGCCTTTCATTACCGTTGGGTGTTTTATTGCTCTAACCATTGCCTACCTAATCTAATATCTTCTCTATAATCTATTTCAGTTGGAGTGATGACTCCTTTATTTTTAATTAAACTCCGAGTATACTGAAGCATATAGTCAAGATGATTTTCATCACCAGGCATTGCCGAAACAACATTATCTACTCTTAATTGTGCAGGTCTTGATTCTTCCCAAGTCCAAATATTTGCTCCATTCTTTCCTCTTTTCTCTTCAATAGGAAAAGACTTAATTTGAGCAAAAGGAGTCAAAATAATATGTGCATTCCTAGTAAGCCCTCTATAAACCCCGACAAAATTTAACCCACCTTATAAATTAAATACGGCAAGTTTATCCCTATGAACACAGTAAGGATCTTCATCAACATCAACAAACTCCGTATGCAAAGCTTTCTCTAGCTCAGTCAATTGCCTTCCCCTCCCAGTAAATCCGAATCCATATATCATAACAATCTTCCCAATACATACTATTTAAACCTTATTATTATGTTATCCCTACATAATGAATACATAATAGAAACCTTTAAATACCTCCCAATAATTCAATTCCCATGATATTGAAACCAGAATTAGTTAGAAGGATAAAGGAATACTTTAATCTGAATATCTATGAAACAAAAGTTTGGATAGCCTTGCTTTCGAAAGGAATTGCATCAGCAGGCGAAGTCGCAGAATTGTCAGGAGTTCCTCGTTCAAGAACTTATGATGTTTTAGAATCACTTGAGAAAAGAGGCTTCGCAATTACAAAAATAGGCAAGCCGGTAAAATACATATCTGTAAAGCCAACTGAAGTTATAGAAAAAATGAAATCAAGAACAATGAACGAAGCTCAAGAAAAAGTAAAGTCTCTTTCAAATTTAAAAAACACTCAGGAATACACAGAGCTGGAGCAATTGCACAATACAGGAATATCTCCGATAAAAACAACAGAAATAACAGGCTCTTTAAGAGGCAGGTCAAATATAGTTTCAAGAGTCCGCGAGTTGCTGGAAAATGCAGAAAAAGAAGTCGTAATCTGCACTTCTGCCTTGGACTTTGAAGACAAAAGCAGAGTTCTAATGCCTGCTATACAAAAACTGGCAAAGAAAAACGTCAGGATAAAAATAGCCCTGTCAGGCGATAAAGAAAGCCTAAAAAGAGTAAACTCAAAATTCAATTTAAAAGCAAGAAGCTTGGAATCAAAAGCAAGATTTTTTATCTCAGATAAAAAGGAAGTTCTATTCATGGTCACTCCAGAAAATTCAGACGAAGAAATAAGTGTTTGGCTTCAATCTCCTTTCTTTACAGAATCCCTATCCAGCATAGTTGAACACAACTTCAAGAACGGAAACGGGAAATAAGCTAATCGCCTATAATCACCGCTTTGTTGACTCCCATTTCAAGAAGGCGTTTCTTATTCTTCTTTAACCAGCCTTTCAAAAACTCTTTAGCAGAAAAATCAACTTTCTCCCTTGAATGTAAAATCCCTGACTTCACAAAAACATCTTTGTTGGCTCTTTTAAAAGATTTAACAGCTCGTTCAATAGAAACAGGTGGGCCAATCCTAATAACTTCTCCCCGCGACTTCAAGGCAAAGTAAAGTTCAGCACTCTTCTTCCCATCATAGAGAAATTCTTCATCAATAATT
>CAZVKQ010000002.1:4003-10526 GCA_964626985.1 Candidatus Woesearchaeota archaeon
TAAAATATCTTCCAAACTCCCTGGATAAAAACCTGCCAAACTTCTTCAATTTAGTTCCAGCTACATCCCCCTCTTGTTTATTAGTCACAAGTATTATATGCAGCAATTCAACTCCCTTCCTTCTTAATTTATTAAAATTAATGTCCTCTCTTTCAAAATATTTCAAAGAAGGATTTTTTAAGAATTTCCTCCCAGCTTCTTGAAACTTCCTCAAAGACTCCCAGGATAAAGCAGCGAGAGCATTCCTTTCTTTCCAAGTTGGATCAACTAAAATAATTGGGCTTTGCAGTTTAGACTCATTCAATTCAAAGAGAACATCATCTTTCTTCTTAAACTTCTTAGCAGGGTCTATAACAACCCTCCCCTTAATTTTTAAGATCTCCCTAAGAAACTTCTCAAAACTCTTGTAATAAATAATCAGGCACTCTAATCCATATCCTGAAAATCCTTGTATATAAGATTCAGCCCCATAAACACCCTGCGCCTCGCAGAACTTCTTTGCAATTAATGCCTCCTTAACAAGAGAACCCCTCAAATTTTTCCTAACATAAGAAACATGAAAATAGCTTAAATCAGTAACATTTCTTGCCATTAAAGGCTTATCAATTTTAATAACTGGTATAAGTTCAAAGATTAATTTATCTCCCTTTCTAATCTGAAAATAATCTCTGCTTCCATGAACTTTCTCATATTTCAATTTCAGCTTTTTAACAGCCCTTTCTAAAATAGAAGAAATGTCATCATACTTCCAGTCAAACCTGACAAAAATATCTATATCGTATTCGGAATCCTTCACAATAGTCTCCTTGGCAAAGCTTCCCCCAATGAAGATCTCTCTAAATCCTTTCTCCCTCTCCAGATATTTTTTCAATAGATAAATAAAGTTGGCAGTCTCTCTCTTCAAGTAATTCAATTCTATCTTGTCAGGGGAAAAATCCAGTTTCTCAATAAATTTCTTTAAGCTCATCATTACCCAAAGAATAAGATATTTTTAAAGTCTATCCCTTTTCAATTTTGGAGCAAGCAAATCAATAACATACTTCCCATCCTCAATCTGATAAACCTTGGGTTTATCTGTTTCAAACAATTTGGACAAATCTAACAAATACTTGCCTGGTTTTATTATTTTTATGCTTTCAAAATCAAGGAATATTGGAGTCTCCTCATCTTTCAAGCCAGCTATGTCTCTAACATCTTCCTCAATTTGCTCTTTCTCTTCAGAGGTCAATTCAGGAATTTCATCTTTATTCTCAAGTATTTCTTTAAGCTTTTCTTCTCTCAAATAAAAAAAGAACTTGCTATGGCACTCGTTGCATCCAGCCAATATCTCTTTAGAGCCGTCAGCATATACTTTTGAGCAATGCACGCACTTATAGGGCATTCACATCAAGGGAAAAGAAAGTTAATAAACATTTATATAAAGCCATAATTTCTTTTTTCAGTAGGAGATACATGACCCATTATTTTCCTGCGATCAGTAGCCCTAGACCCATATATCGGCCTTCTATTTCCATTAGTGGCATCACGAAATTGCCTAACCATATTAGCATTATATCTTGTAACTTGACTAACTTTATATCCCTCAATAGTCATACTGTCAATATGTAAAACACTATTGCCTCCTACAAGATACATCTGACGAAAACCCATATTCACAATATTATAATGCCCTCTTTCAGCCTCCTCGTCACTGATAAATCTGGAATGTTCCCCCATCTTAACTCAAGAATAACTCAATCTTCCTCGGATCTCTTTTAATTTCTTTGACAATAGACGCAGGTCCTATAACAGTTAAGGCGCTGGAATCTCCAACTAATCTCTTTGCAATTCCGTATTTCATCTTGACAAAAATTCCCTCTTCTTTCAAGTTCGGCTCAACAACAGCCAGCTCTATACCCTTAAATGTCTTGATATGATCAACCATCGCCATAGTATCTTCAATCAATCTTGCCTCCTCTTCAGGCCTCAACCTCCCATGTAAAATAACTATCTTATTCCCCAAGACAAGATTCAAAACTTTCTTAACTCTCTCCGCAATTGAAAGCCCCTTAACCTCTGAATAGGGCAAAACCTGTAAGCTAAGCCCCCTCATTTTTTTTATTTTTCCAGCCATTTTATCTCCATACAAGGTTTTTATCCTTTTTAAATTTAAAGAACTCCCTAATTGCCTTTAAATTCAAATTTTCTTCGTCAGTTTAAACAAAGACTCATAAAACTCATCTATATTCTTTTTTTCTCTTGCAGATATGCCCACAACATCATACTCTGGAAAAGCCGCCTCTATTTTTTTTACATCTGCCTTTCTCAAATCAATTTTATTTCCCACAACCAAAACAGGAATTTTTCTTGCCGCCATATTTCCAATTATTGTTATATTAACTTGGGAATAAGGGTTTTCTGTCGCGTCCAAAACAACAATAACAGCATCCATGTCGTCAAGCCATTTAATAGAGTCAATTATCCCCTGAGTTGCCTCTTTGGCTCTTCTCTTAGAAGCTTTTTTGTTTAATCCAAACTTCATAAAATCTTCATAATCAATTTTAGTTGCAATTCCCGGAGTATCAATCATCTTGAAAGTCAATGTTTTTCCTTTGTATTTTATCTCGACTTTTTCCTTGAACTGAACGCTTCTCGTTTCATGTGGAATCTTGCTGACTTTCCCAATATTTTCTCCAGTCCAATCCCTGCATATAATATTTGCTAAAGTAGTCTTCCCGGCATTAGGCGGCCCATAAAAGCCAAGTCTTATGTTGTCGCTCTTTCCAAAAAGCGACCTCAATATCCTCTTTGATAGTTTCTTAAATATCCTAATCATAATCCTTATAGATTTGGTCTTTTAATAAATCTTGCGTCTACTATCCCTCCATGCCTCATAGCAATTTCTTCTCTAACTTTTTTATTTTCCCTAAATTTCAGTAGTGGTATCTCAAACATTCCAGTCCTCTTTCCATCAATTTTCCTAAAGGCATAAGTTATTTTCTCGCCGCCCCATCCAGAATCTTTTAATTTTCTTCTTATCTCACCGTCTGCAAGCCCGGACTTTCTTCCATTATAAATAAAGTTAATCAAATTATACAAATCATCAGGATTCTTAAACAAATACCTCTCATATCTTTTCTTATACCATTGTTGCAGAATCATATAAATTATAAAAAATAATATTAACAAGCCCCATGTCGTCAATAGATACATAACCAAAGGAAACTCAGCTTTTGGGCATTCATCACCCTCACAAATCTCTCTGTCGTCTATGCTAAATTTGCTTATCTCAGGAGAGAGATATGCTCCTAAATCTTCCAAATCTATTTCTTCTTTAATTAAGAATTCAACGCTCCCATCACTGGAAACACTTAGATAGGTTCCAGAGCCAGAGTCAACCCCTCTCTGCCCATAATCTCCTGCAAACTTAATCTCATCAAGAGGATAATCTATAATCAAATATCCCTCTTCCGCGTTATCCTTTTCAGTTATGTCAAATCTGAACTTGCTAAGCAAAACATCAATGCCGTTGTCATCGCTCAAGCTGACTACTTCAAAATCAACCTCAACATCATAATTTCTCTCAAGCCATCCAACAATAGCAAGCTCTAAATCCTCTGGATTAGAAGCCTTCTTGTTGCTTATTGCTTCAATATATTTAACATCAATATTGTCTAATCCAATTTCAATAGGCAGAGTCCCGCTAGAGCTTCTAAAAATAGAAATAGGTATGTCCAACTCAAGCAAATCATCAACAACCTCTAAATAATCCTCATCATCTAATGCCTGCTCAAATCTATTCTCAACAGCAGTAAGGGAAGCTCTCAACTCTCTGATTTCTATCTCGCCCTCTATCTCGCTTTTTAAAAATCCAGAGAAAGAATTTATCTGGTTGGTTAAATTCCCTATTCTCTCCTTATATTCTTTTATAGTAAGATTAGCAGAAGTTCTGGCATCTCCAACAGTTATATTAAAATTCTTTCTGGAAGTCAAATTAGCTCCAACATTCAAAATAACCTCTAAATCAAAACTTCCCTCGTCAGTATATGTATGAGCAGTGCTCTTGCTGTTTGATTCAAAAGTCTCGCCATCTCCAAAATTCCAGCTTGAAGAGCTGACATTCTTATTTGTTATAGCTGTAAAAGTAGTGGCTCTGCCAACTAAAACAAACTTAGGGCTTAAGTCAAAATCAAAACTCTCCTTAATATTAATCTTCTTGCTTATTATTTCATTCCCATTCAATCTTAAAATAAACTCCTTTGCCTTGCTTTCAAAAGGAATAATAAAGTTTGCCTTTTCCAAATCCAGCTTTAAAACATCAGAGCTCAAGACAGAAGGCTTCAGGGAGACATCATAAATTTTATTGTCAGAATCTCCATTATTATAAATAAGTTGCACATTGTTAATGCTAACCTGTTCCTGCCCGATGAATTTTATAGGCACAACACATTCAGGCGAACAATCAAGTCCCCCGGAACCGCTTTCAAAATTCTCAAATAAATAATCATTTATGTAATCTTTCAATAAGGTGCCTGTCTTTTCTTCAAAATAATTGTCATTTATTACAGCACTAAAGCTCCCAAACTGCATAGCCCTCCCAAATATTTCGTAATCTCTATTATCCTTGTTTCCAGAAGAGTCATAGCCACAGATGCTTCCGCTTTGCTCGTATTTTATTTTGTAATTAGGAGCATTTCCAGCAGTAATGTCATTCAAATTAGCATCCCCAATTAAGCAAACTAAATAAGATCCCATAGAAGAAGAACTATGCTCAATTACACACTCTAAATCTGCCTCCCCCCCCGGATGCGCCCCTAAAATACAGTCATCAGCCAATTGATTCCCATTTAAATCCAACAACCTCATTCTTAGCTCTCCGGCTCCCTGCATAGAGTCCTTCACTCTCGCGCCAACTTTAAAAGAAGGTCCTGACTGCAATTCAATCTTTTCACACAACGGAAAGTTGCTAACAAGTTTCTCGCTATAGCTTCCAAGTGTTTTATTAAAACATCCGTAATCTTTCGGCTCGCACGCCTGCCCACTGCTAACATCATTCGTTATCACATCTTCTCCATCTCCCAAAACATCAATGCTAAAGCTCTTCCCACATACAGGCCCTCCACTAGTGCTCACCCCCAAACTAACTGAATCAATTCCGTCTATATTCTCTCCAGTAAACCTCAATCCAATGTTCTTCTCTCCGGCAACATTAAACTGCGTCAAGCTCGCATTGCTGGAATAAACATTCCCGCAGTCAAAAGAATTACAGCTATAATTTTTCCCCCTTGTTATGTTATTCCTGTCTAAAAAATCAATCAGGCTCATATTGCCTTGGAAATTGCTCGTTAATTGCCCTCTCGCAATTTCGTCACTAAAAGAGATAGTAATAAACCCCTTTATTTTATCGCCAGCAGAATAACTATCAACAACACTTTCATTTCTTAAATCAAAGCTGGCGCTAACATTTCCTATAAAGATAATACACAATATGAAAAATAAAACTGCCTCTTTTCTCATCTGTCTAAAAAAACAATCTTCTTTAAAAATATGCCTATTTTTTACGCTTAAAAATTTTCTTTCTGGCTAAAATAATATACAATAAAGCAATAATTACAATTGCTAATATTAATTGAACTCCTCCTGCAAAAGGCAGTTCAACTATTGACAGCCCGCATGGAATGAATTTTGTATCACTGCTACAACTAACTCCACTAGGCAAAGTCGCCCCTGAAGGATTTATTGTTCTAATGATATTTATCGTCTTAAAATCATCAACGCACCGATTATCAGTTTGATAAGTAACCCTGCAAGATCCACCGTTTCCATCACCGCAATCCTCTCCCTCCCAGGTCTTTACAAATCCACATTCATTATCTTCCCATTCACAAGCACAACTTATAGTGCACTGACCAACACTTCCAATTCTGCAAGAAGAATCGTATTCATCATCACCTTCAACTCTATTACCACTATCTGAATCACAAGAATCTTCATCAGTATAAAATGCACACCCCCCAATATTAAAAACTGTAATGTCTTTGGTAACGCTCAACTCTTCACTCGTCTTCCAGGAAATGCCACTACCATAAGCAGTAAAAATAAGCGTAACGCCATCATCTTTATCTTGTTCACTAAAACTGCTGGATTGAATAATCCAATTATAAGTAGCTTTACCGTTATTAACAGCCGCCTCTAAAACATCGTCATTATCGTCAACAATATCTATCTTTTGACCCCCTCTTTTTATTTCAAATTTTATAGTTTCTCCATCAACAACATATTCAGTATTAGCAACCAATTTGACAGTTCTGTCAAAATTAGCGTCAGTTATAGTATCTGTTCCATCATTAGACCACAAAGCACTTTCAATCTTAGGGCTCTGGCAAGTATCTCTAGTAGAACAAATTAATCCAGGAGCACACTCCCTAATAGGATCACAATTACACGCCTGCCCTTCAGTACAAGGGCCCCCAAGAGGAAATACATCTAAGTCAGCACTCTGAATACTTTTAGTTGCATCACTAACTAAAGTAGCTTTAAAATA
>CAZVKQ010000002.1:10536-18782 GCA_964626985.1 Candidatus Woesearchaeota archaeon
GGATGATCGCCTAAGGTGTCAGGCTCATATTGAACAACCCATTGAGTACTAGCTCCAGAATTAACTCCCCCACTCATTGTTGCACTAACAGGGATAGGTTGAACACCAGAAAAATCATCAACAAGAGGGTCGTTCTCAAAAACTTCAAATCTTATATCCTCGTTACAATTACTTCCAGTAACAACTAAATTAACATTATCTCCCTCCTTAGCCGTAACAATCGCGCTTCCAGATTTTCTCCATTCAGCAGAATTCAAAACACACGCTCCAACAACAGGCTCGCAGGTATTAGTAACAAGATTGCAACTCTCCCCATTCTCACATTGACCATTATTGAGACATTCTACACATCTATCAGTATCTGGATTACAAATAGGCCCATTTGGATTTGATTGACAATTAGTATCTACCGTGCATTCTACACAAGTTTGATCAACTAAGTTACAAACAAGAGGAGTAGGACACTGTGCATTAATAGTACATCCATCACTACTTGGTTCAGAACAGCAAACCTTATAACCATAGCCAGAAGTTCCAGCAACAGCTAAATGTGCATTACTAGTTCCAGATAACCTAACAACCTCTCTTTCTCCAGAAGCAGTATCACAAGAGCTAGCGAGTCCAACAAGCCTACAGCTTAAATCTCCATAACAAATATTAAAATAGCCGGCGCTTGTCCCAGCAGGCCCTTCGGCATGGGCATTAGTTATGCTTGATAATCTCAAAACCAAACCATTGCCCAAGGTACAGCTAGAAGGATGAGGAGTAGCTCCTCCATAACTTCCAGCAAAAATACTATCATAACAAACACCATCATATCCTAAAGATACTCCACTATAAATCTCACCATGTGCATTACTATTTCCAGACAATCTCAATATTCTCTGAGCATCAGAACAAACAGCACCATCCACACCCCCAGCTAAAAATAAAAAAACTCCCGCAAATAGAAAAGCAAATACATACCTCTTCATCTTTTTAGAAGCAAAAACAACTTTATAAATCTTCATCATCGTCGCCACATATAAAGTTTAACTCTTTTTGGATCATAAGTATCGGGAGTAGAAGTAATTGCCCTTTCTCCAACATAAATATCATTGCTGTTTGGAAGCCCATCAGACTGACAGACAGCTTCCTCTAATTCACAAATCTCCGCCTCAAGTTCAATATTTGCCCCAATAGAACTAATCCTCTCCCTCAAAAAGTCCTCAAGCTCGCCCTCAATAGAATCACAATTATTTAACCCGCCACAATCAACTATCTTCTTTCTCAAAGCAGAATCTTTAGCCGCCTCGTCAAGCAGGTCATGAATATGCTTTCTCAAATCCTCCTCTCCAGAATCCCGCCCCCCCATAAATATTATCAACAACACCCCAGCTATAATTAAAATCGCAATACTCGCTTCAATTATTCTTAATATTCCTCTTTTGTTTACCATACCTTTATCACCAAATCAGCAAACACAATATTTCCCTCGCCTCTCAATACCTCTACCCTTCTAGTATTTACAAAAACCTCTAAATTATCAGGTATTGCCTGCTCCATTACAATTTCATCAGAATCTCCAAAAGTCAAATTAACAGCAAAATTAACCCTGTCAGGCAGATTAAATTCGTCTTTCTTCAAGCTCAAATAATTATTATAATACTCATCTTTCAAAGCAAGCATTCCATTCTCAGATAAAATCATTCTATTCTTAACAAAAACCACTTCATAGCCGTTATTATCCGTAATTGCCTGAGCACCCTGACAGTAATTGCTCCCATCATTATCAATTCCATTGCTAAATCTCAAAGTCA
Source organism: Candidatus Woesearchaeota archaeon (assembly GCA_964626985.1). Taxonomy (GTDB): domain Archaea; phylum Nanobdellota; class Nanobdellia; order Pacearchaeales; family GW2011-AR1; genus CAZVKQ01. Next base: position 12,336 of record CAZVKQ010000002.1, read on the forward strand.
TAATCTCTTTGCTCTGCCAAACAACACAAATATCATCTTCATTATTTTTTCTTCTATTTGAAGCAAGAACTTCACCGTTAGAATCAACAGTTCCAACATTTTTAGCTAAATCAATATCTTCTCCATCTATTTTAGCCACCCCACTTAAAATAACTCTGGTCTTGCCAAAACCAACTTTACTGGAATCTATCTTAACAGAAATCTCATCAACGTCGCTATTAGCATACTTCATAACTTCTCTATTTACATAATCAATGTTAGTCTCAACAAACCTGTCAGTATCTCTTGGGCTGAAAAAATAAAGCGCAAAAACAATAAACCCTGCAAACAAGATAAAAGCCAAGATTATTTCTATGTGGCTCGCACCCCTCTTTTCTATCATTTCAAATAAAACTCTAAGACATTTATATACCTTATCAATCTAATAAATAAATGAGGACAATAATAAAAAAAATCAAGCAAAAGCCAGAGCTAAGCTCAATATCAGATGAAGTAATAAAAGAAGCCCTCGCACCATATGAAAAAAAACACAATATATCAATAAAAAACCTAAAAGAAAAAGAGCAAAAAATAATAATCAAGGAAATAAGAGCAAAGTTAAGAAAATTAGCAGGCCAATATCAAAAATCAACAAAGAAGAGAATTGCATTCCTAAAACAAGACAAAATTAAAGAACTCCTTAAGACCCACAGCTCAACAGCAGAAAGAATAAACTTCTATCCAAAATTAAAAGCCCTCTTAAGAAAACTAAAAATAAATTCAATCCTTGATTTAGCTTGCGGTCTAAACCCTTTGGCCCTGTCCAATAAAAAAACAACATATTATGCAGCAGACATAAACGAATCAGAACTCTCAATAATAGGACAATACTTCATAAAAAATAAAATCAAAGGAAAAACATTCTCATTAGATTTAAGGCACACGGAAAAAATATCCAAACTGCCAAAAACAGATATAACTTTCTTATTTAAGGTCCTTGACATTATAGAAGAAAAAGGCCATAAAATAGCAGGGGAAATAATCTCAAAGATAAAATCAGAATACATTCTAATAAGCTTCCCGACAAAAAAACTCTCTGGAAAGCCAATGCAAAATCAAAGAAGGCACTGGCTCGAGCGCCTTCTAAAAGCCAAAGGCATAAAATTTAAAACAATCAAATCAGAAAACGAAGTCTTCTACTTAGTGGAAAATTTATAAACTTCTCCCTCCAATTAAAACAACGCTTAGTTTTAGTTCATTACTTGAGATAATCTCTAGGGAGGCTGTAGAAGGAGCAGGCAACTCAAGAGGAGAAAATCAAGATTATTTATCCTCAACAGATACAGAAAGAAAGAAGTGCTCCTCAATAAATCACCCCCTTCACTTAACAAGAGATAACAAAGGTAATCTTTATTGGATAGATTCAAGAGATTAGCAATTACTTATCAGTTAACCAACAAACAACCTCGCCCCGGTAGAAACCAAAAAAGCAGTGATAGTTAGAATAAAAGAGTGTTTTATTCCCCCCCTAATAGTTCCTTCTGTAAGCTTCCCAATAGTCAAGCCGGCAAAAAATCCTTGAGCCAAAAGCAAATACAAGAAAGGTCTTGCAAAAGCAGATGGGTCATAGTCGCTGTCATCCAGGGAAGCTTGGTCAATATTACTTATATCTCCCCCCCCAAGAATTCCAAGAGAGCCAATACCAGCTGTCAGAGGAATAATCTTGAACTCCATCACAAGCATTATCCCTATAAAAATAAAAAATATAATATATCCCTGAACAACCAAGTTGGATATAGCAGCTTTTCTCTCCTTCTTTAATTCCTCAACCTCTGCTATTGATTTGGCAACGCTCTCTAAAATATAGTCTATCTCTCCCCCAGCTCTCTCTGCTTCGCTTATTAAAGCAATAGCCCTCTTTATAACATTACTGTCAACGTCAAAAGCAAAATTCTCCATCGCATTATTCACAGGTATTCCAAGCTCTATCTGATTAGCAAGCTTTTTAACATGAGGGCTCAAAGAGCCGTAATTCCTGTTTCTCATATTAATTATACTTTTGCTTATCGGAGTCCCAGTTGCAACACTTTCAGCTAGGTTTCTTGAGAACTCCAGAAACATCTGGCTTACTTGTTGCTCTCTCTTTCCCTCTATAACAATCCCCGCAACAAAGGGCAGAACAAACACAACTACTGAAATTCCAAGCAGAAAAAAAAACAAATTTAAATCCTCTCTGCTCAAGAAGAAAATAAAATTAATTATCAGAATTATAACTCCAAAAACAATTCCGAACCAGTGCATCTTTCTCATTTTCATTTTTACTGTTTGTCCAGCAAACCCTGCTCTTTACTTAAGGTTTTTCTAAAACCTTATTTTAGTAAGTTGGCTGTTTCACATTTAGGAACGCAAGGAATACAACATTAATAACAGCTATTATTCCAACTATAAGAACAGTTATTGCTCCGGTTGAAAATCCGGCGCTAATCCCCGAAACAGCAATCATAACAAACAACAGCATCAATATCATCGGGGCGGCAATAACAACACTGATGTAAATATCCATAAAAGTCTCTGCAGTTTTTGTATATCTCTCCCTTTCTATTCTATAATCTGCGAGAAGAGTTTCAGCCCTCTTGTTAAAAAAATTCTTCAGGCTCCCGCCGGAATTTATAGTAGTAGAAAGTCCGGAGAACAGCTCTGCAAGTTTCACACTCGGAGTTGACTTAGCAACATTTCTTAAGGCAGTAGTCAGGTCATAGCCATACAAATTTAATTGGTTCAGCAATTTTCTTATCTCCCTCCTTAAATAAGGATACTCCCTGCTAAGCCCGATTATCCTGAATATTTCGCTCGGCTCTATCCCACTCCCCGAAATAGCACTCATATGAATTACTGCAAAAGGAAGCTCCTGGTCAATTTTTCTTGCTAAAGTCTTTTTCTCTGTAGACGGATAAAAATAAAGAAATAAGAAAACAATTACCGGAAGAGCAATTGGTATCCAGAATATTTTGGCAAATCTTAAAAAATAGTTCCCGCTGAAAATACTGATATATGGAAACTCAAAGCCAATGCTGAAAAACAAAAGGAAAACAGTCAAAAAAATTCCAATAAAAATAGAAATAAAACTGGTAAATAAAATCATGGCAACATAAGCTTTAAATAAAACATCTATATTTGCCTTGCCCATCTCAACAGAAAGAGAGTCAAACATACCTTTATCTATCAGCTTCCCCGCCCTATCAAAGAAAAATTTATTTGATAATTTTAAATATCCTCTGGCTGCTTTAAACTCTTGGAACTTCTCTTTGTCTTTAGCAAAAAGTTTCTCCCTGCCTCTTATTCTTTTAATTAAGCCCTCGCTAATGCTAAGGCCTTCTAGAAACTTATCTCTATCCTTTATCTGCAATGTAACATCAACTCTTGAATCTTCCCTTTGAAAACTTAAATTCTCTAAGCCACTGTCATTATTCTCGGCGGAGATTCTCTGAACCATTGAAATCTCCCGCAGGATTCTAGGAACAGAAGAATTCAATATTTTTATGTTTTTCATCAAAGATTTAATGGTCTCGTTCAGCATTCTTTTCTGCGTTTCAGAAGCAAGGCCTATTCTGGAATTATAAATAGCTATCTCCTCTAAAATTTCTATCTCCGTATCTATATTTTTCTTTAAGTCATCAATCATATTAGCTCGTCAATCCTTTTTTGAAATCTTAATATCTCTTTCTTTACAGAATTAAAACTATTCAAATCGCTGTCTCTTCTTGCATCCTCCAGCTTCTCAACTGCCTCTCTCATCCCAGATAAAAGCTGAGCTAAAAGAGTTATCTTATCCCTCTCCATTTTTTCAAATCAAGAAGTAAACAAATATTTATATATGTTTCATTAGGCAGAAACGCTGTATTTCTTTAGAACTTCTTCTGGATTTTTATAGTATTCGTTAACAATGCTCTGCATCTCCTCAAACCCAAAAACTCCTTTCTTATACAGATTATAAAGCAGCTTGGCTCTGATAATAAGTTCTTTCTGTAAATCCTCAATAGAAATTCCTGTTTTAGCAGATATCTTCTCAAAAACCTTGCTCTGCTTCTTGTAATAAAAGCTGTCTTCCCTTGGGTTCCAAACAAAAGAAGTATTAACCAAAGCAGTTCCGTCAGCATTAACTCTGACAATCTCTACAATATCTCTAAGCCTCCTCGTTTCATGGCCCTTTACATTAGCGTGAGTCGCTACAGCAACACAGTCCAGCGAGTTGACAAGAGTAGGAGACAAGCTTATCGGAGGAGTCTGTAATCTTCTGATTAAAGTATCAACAGAATCAGAATGCATAGTGCTTAAAGAAGAGTGCCCGGACGCCATTCCCTGAAACAAAACAAATGCCTCTTTTCCCCTAACCTCTCCAACAATCAAGTAATCAGGATTTTGCCTGAAAGAGCTTTTCAAAAGAGAAAACAAGTCAACCTCTCCAATTTTCCCTGCCCCGATAGAAGTCCTCGCAACTGCAGGAAGCCAGTTCTCTCTCGGAAGGTTAATTTCTCTAGTGTCCTCAATAGATACGACTCTTGAGCTCGGAGGGATAAAAAATGCGAGAGCATTCAGCAAAGTAGTCTTACCAGAAGCAGTCCCCCCGGAAATTAGAACATTAGATTTATGTTCAATAAGAATCCAAAAATAAGCCATCATCTCCGGGCTAAGAGTTCTCATTGAAATCAGTTGCGTAGGAGTCCATGGAATTTTAGTAAACTTCCTTATAGTAAATGTAGGCCCTCTGGAAGTTATGTCTTTTGTAAACGTAGCATTCACACGACTCCCATCCGGCAAAGTTCCATCTAAAAGCGGCTGCGCGTAAGAAACATATCTTCCCGCCCTCTGCGCAAGCTTCTCAACAAAGCTCGCGAGTTTATCTATATCTTTGTAAACAACATTAGTTCTCAAATTTCTATAAATTCTATGAATCAAATAAACCGGAGTGTCAATTCCGTTGCATTCTATATCTTCTACAAAATAATCTCTTAATATAGGGTCTATTTCATTCATGCCTATAAAATCCCTGAATAAATAATAAAATATCTTTTTGTAGGATTCAGGAGAAATAGGTATATTCAACTCTTCAATTAGCAGTCTTGCTGTTCTATCAATATAATTAGAAGTTGCTTCAAGAGTTTTTTCAACAGCCACATTTACATTAATAAGCTCAAGCATGGCATCCTCTATCTTGTTCAGCGCTTCTTTCTCTTCGCTCTTGAGCAAAGGCTCCTCTAATTCATAGATAAGCTCCTTGCTTTTATCATCCCAATAAATATGCGCAGAGGCATAAGGCGGAATTAGCATATATCTAACATCAACTTCCTTCCTATTCTGCATCTTCGGCAGGGCAGGAATTCTCGGGCTAAGGTTTATTGTAATCACCATCTTCTTATAAAACTAACAAGACAGAGTATTTATTTAAAGCTAACTCTGCCCGGAAAACTCTTCAAAACTAAATTCTGGTTTGCCGTCCTCGTCAATATCACCCCTATTAATTATCTTAAATCTGTAAGGCGTAGAACTTCTTCCAAATCTAACTTTACAATCATCGTTCAAATTCTCTCCGTCCGCATACTGAATATCAATAGCACTATACCTAAGGGCAAGCGTAACAGTATAATCCTTCTGCTCTTCCGTCGTAACTAACTTCACTCTCCCAAAATCAATCTCGCTCCCTGGCTCAGAAAACGGCTTGCCAAGCTCATCCAAAACAAAGCGAATTTCATCATTAGCACAATCAATAAGCAAATATCCTTTCTTTATAGTAAAATCAGGCGTTCTGACATTTCCCGCAGTCTGCATTGAATCTATGTTATCATCAATAATGTTAAGCGACTCAATAGTCTGTTCAATTATAGCACTATCTTTTGCCTCATTTAATCTGGGCATAACAAATCCAAGCACAAGCCCTATCAGAGCAAGGCCTATCAAAGTATACAGCACAGTCTCAACCCAAATTTGCCCATTTCTTTTCATCTTGCCAGTTTATCCCAAATTAACATCAGTACAAGGAATAATATTAATAGAATCACTTACAGGACAAGTCCTTCCGCTCTTCAAATAAGGCGCTATTTCCATTCTACCGTAATCATTAGAAGAGGAATAAACATAAGTTCTAACCTCTCCGATTTTAGGTATAACTATATCAGAACTTCCATCCAACATTTTCAATCCAAGAACACTCCCTGTTCTGGCACTAACCTTGTCAGAACTCCCTCCAGAGCTATCAATAAAAACAAGCTCAAATCCAATAATCTCATCAGACTCTTCAACTCCACCAGCCCTAACACTAGCCCCATATAAACTGCCAGGATCGCTATCATGGCAATTATACTTTTTAACTTCAGAGCCAGAATCAAAGTTCTGCTCAAAACTAAAATAATTCTCATAGCCGACGCACTCTGTTCCTTTATTCAAGTTATCCCTGACAAAAGGAATTACAAC
>CAZVKQ010000002.1:18795-23909 GCA_964626985.1 Candidatus Woesearchaeota archaeon
AAGCAAAAGCAAAACAGTTGCAACAACCGGCGACAAACCCTTTTTATCTCTCATCTCAACCAACAACAATTTCTTCTCCGAATTTCTCGTCGCAAGTATACGGCTTCTTGAAATCGTCAACCTCGCCGAGTATTATAGGAACAACTATTATGGTATCTCCAGAAGACAAGTCAAATCCTTCAAAGTCAAAACTATCTATCTCTCCTGTCTCTCCAGGCCCAATACTTTCTTCAAAAGTATCCAAGAATTCAATACTTCCTTCATCCTTCTTCCTAATCTCTATCCCATAAATAGCAACACTTCCCCTATTAATCAAATCAATTGTCCCGTCTGTAGAAGAAGCTTCAGCATCAAATTCAACTCTCTCGCAAGCCAGCTCAACCGCCTCCCCCTGTTTCTGCGCTCTCTCTTCAATAAAGCTCTTGGCCCAGATAAATATTATGATGGCCAATACAATAACTATCACAACTAATAGCACAGTCGCAATCACCGGCGACAAACCTCTCTTTCTATTATTCATAATTATACTAAACAACCCACATTTAAAAAACTATTTGCTACACACAAATAACACTTTCCTTAGTAATATATTCATAAGCAGAATGCGCCGCAGTGCATCCCTCTGCAACTCCAGTGATTGCTTGTTTGAATGGCTTGTCAGCAACATCACCCGCAGCAAAAACTCCCGGCACATTTGTCTCAGAAGTTTTATGATCAATTACAATCTCTCCGGCTTTATTTAATTTAACTTCTAATGGCTTAGCCAAATCGCTCAAGATAATATGCCCAATAGCAACAAAGACTCCTTGTACTTTCAGCTCTTTAGAACCATTATAAGCCCTGTCTAAAACAACAGACTCAACAAACTTATCTCCCCTTATCTCAACAATATTAGTATTATTAATTATCTCAATTTTTTTATTTGCTTCAACTCTTTTTAAATTAATTGGCTCAGGATGTATTTTCTCTCCTCTGTAAATAATATAGACTTTTTTTGCATGCTCAGCAGCAACCATAGCATCTTTGGCAGCGCTGTCGCTTCCCCCAACAAGACAAACAATTTTATCTTTGAATAATGGAGCGTCACATAGGGCACACGAAACTATTCCTTTTCCCTCAAATTTATCAGCTCCCTTAACACTAGAAGGAAGCTTTTTCCATTTTGTCCCCGTCGCAAACAAAATAGTTTTTCCCATATATTTATTCTTAGAAGTCGTAACATAAAAACATTTCTTACCACCCTCAACTTTCTCTGCTTTCTCTTCTTTTATTGTAACTAAATCATAACTGCGAGCGTGCTTCTCAATATTCTCCGCAAGTTCAGGTCCTGTCAGTTTAATAAAGCCAGGATAATTCTCAACAATATTTGTCGTAGTTATAACTCCCCCAATGGGCAGCTCTGCCCCAAAATTCTTCCCCAAAACAAGGGTTTTAAGTCCAAGTCTAGCAGCATACATCGCAGCAGCCATTCCAGTTACTCCCGCCCCCAAAATAATAAAATCATATTCATTCTCTCCTAAACCTTTTTTCTCGCCCATATTCATACAACTGTCTCCAATCTTTTAAACCTTCCTCAAGACTAAAAATTATCTTATCTTCAAAATCTCCCTTAACCTATCCTCATCAAATCCTACAACAATCTCTCCATCAATGTCTATAACAGGAACTCCCTGCTGTTCTGATTTTTTAATCATCTCCTCAGCAGCTTTTCTATCAGAGCCAACGTCTTTTTCGCTATACTTCACATTATTTGCTTTAAAAAATTCCTTTGTTTTCCTACACCACGGACAATCTTTAGTAGTATAAATGACAACTTTACTCATAAAAACAAAGAGCAAACAATATATAAAAACTCTCTGTTTACATTGTTTACATGCAAGACAAAAAACTAGAAAACTATCTAAAAGATTTAAGCATAAATTATATTGAGCATAAGCATCCAGCAGTTTTCACAGTAGAAGAGCACAAAACCCTCCAGATTAAAACACCAAATGTATTACACACAAAAAATCTTTTTCTTAAAGACGAAAAAAATAATTTCTACTTAGTTTGCATGTATGCAAACAAACAATTAAATCTAAAACAGCTAAAGGAAAAGGTCAAAGCAAAAAAGAAATTATCCTTTGCATCAGAAGAACAACTAAAAGAAAATCTAAATCTGACTCCTGGCTCTGTCTCAATATTTGGAATGATAAATACAAAGCCAAACACAATCCATCTAATTTTAGACAAGCAAGTCTGGGAAGCAGAAAGAGTCGGTTTTCATCCAAACATAAACACGTCAACTCTAATAATCTCACATAAAGATTTAGAAAAGTTCTACAATTCTTTAAATATAAAAAAAGAGATTTTAGAATTATAGACCAAACTCTTTCTTTATTAAGGACAAATACTTATCTAAGTCTTTATATTTTCTTTTTCTCTCTAACAAACAAACTAAAATAATGTTCGGTTCTATAACAACATAAATTAATCTAGTTTCTTCTCTTTGAATTGAGAGCCTAACTCTAAAAACTTTAGAATATTTTTTAGAATGTACTCTCTTGAATCTATAAGGATTTTCTTTTATCAAATAAATTTTATCAAAAATAATTCTTCTTGACTTTTCATCTAAGCCCTCAACTTGACTTAAAAAATATTTCAAGGATTTTATCTCGCGTTTCATTATCTTAGTAGGGCTTTATTAAGCTCTTCCTCAGAAACAAAATCACCCTTCTTAATAGATAACTCAATCAAAGAATCTATTAACTCAATTTCCTCCCCGCTAAAATCTTCATCGTACTCGTTCTTCTCAAATATTTTCTCGCGCAGACTCTCGGCTGCAAGTTCCTGAATATTCCTATAACCATAATTTCTAACATAATTTTCAGCAGCCTTAATTAAATTATTAGGCAGCTTCACATTAATCTGTTTTGTTTCCATGTTATCAATAGATATCAATAGATATCAATAGATATTTAAACCTTTTGAGTTCAGTCTTATTTAATAGAATTTATTTAAAGTTCAAAGTTACTAAATTACTATGAGAAAAAAACACGCCCTCATCTTAGCCTTTTTATTAACAGGCCTTATAGCCAGCAACTACTATCTCTTTTCTTTTTCATCAGGTCAAAGTAAAAGAGAAACCTCTGTCGTCAAAAGAGTAATAGACGGAGATACCCTGGAATTACAAGATAAAAGAAGAGTAAGGCTATTAAACATCAACGCTCCAGAAAAATCCTCTCCCTTGTATCAACAATCCTTAGATTACTTAAAACAATTTGAAAATCGTTCAATCCAATTAGAAATAACTGAAACCGATTTATACGGTCGTTCATTAGCAAGAATCTATTCTCCAGATTACATAAATCTACAACTAGTAGAAAAAGGTCTGGCGTCAAAATTCTTAGTAGAAGGTTCAGAACTTTCAATATTCAAAAAAGCAGAAGAGCAGGCAATAAAATCTCAAGAAGGAATCTGGAAACATTCACAATATTACGATTGCTTCACAACAGAAATTGATAAATACGTAGAAGTCGTCACAATAACTAATGAATGTGGGCCAATAAATCTGCAATCATGGACACTAAAGGATGAGAGCAGAAAAACCTATACTTTCGGTCCAATCCAAATTCAAGAAATAAAACTCCATTCAAAACAAGGAAATGATACAACAACAGATATCTACTGGAATCTCAAAACAAACGTCTGGAATAACGACAGAGACTCACTATATCTTTTTGACGAAGGCAACAATATTGTTCATCATAATTCTTACGGCTACTAGCCAGATATTAGCATTAGAAATTACAGAAGTAGAGCTAAACCCAGAAGGCCAGGATTTAGGAAATGAATGGATAGAACTCTATTCAGAAGAAGAAATAAACCTGCAAAGTTATATAATACAAAATAACGACGGAGACACAATAGACTTATCAGACACATTCTCATCTTATCATATAATAAATTTAGAAAAACAATGGCTTGACAATTCAGACGAGAAAGTAATTCTAAAAAAAGGCGAAGAAATAATAGCAGAAACACCAATCTTCAAAGATTCTAGCAATAACAATTTATCATGGAATCTCTGCAGTGGCGAATGGCTTTTCGTGCAGTCTTCAAAAGGAAATGAAAACAATTGTAAAGGGCAGATAAGCACTAAGGACAGTATGGAGGAAGAAAAATCTCCCAATAAAAAACCAGAATCTCCAAATAACAAGCAAACATCTCTGATAGAACAACAGAATACCCAAGACAACTCAAAAATCGTTCAAACAGAGGCAACTTACCAAACTAAAGAGCAACAAGAACCCATTCAACTATTAAATAGTCCTTTTCAGCCCATTGAAGAAGAAAATCCCCCAACAACCTTCAAAACAAAAAAAGAAAAAACAATTCAGATTGTTTCTCTATCATTTACAGCATTCACACTAATAATCGTAATTCTCCTAGCTTTAAGGAAATTATAAAAACCCCTGCTTTCTCTGGAAAAGTATGAGCGAAGAAATACAGGCAAATTTAATTTTAGAAATTCTGGGCAGACCCCCAGAAAGAATAAGCGAAGCCCTTAATGCCCTAGTAGAAAAACTCGGTTCTGAAAAAGGCGTTAAAATACTGGAGAAAACCTTCCATGAGCCAATACAAGTAGAAGGCTCAACAAATTTATTTACATCTTTCGCAGAAGTAACAGCAGAATTCAAAGAGATAGGAAATCTTTTAGGTATTTTATTTGCATATATGCCCTCGCATGTTGAAGTCATAAAACCTGAAAAGCTGTCTTTCTCAAACGCAGAATTAAACGACATAGCAAACAAATTAATCCAGAGACTGCACGGCTACGACGCCATAGCAAAAACAATGCTAAATGAAAAAGAATTCATTCTCCAAAAACTAAAAGAAGCAGCCCCAGAAGTTCATAAAGAAATCACAACACCTCCCCCAGGACACCCCGACGCACAACAGAAAGAAAACTAAAGAATAACACTAAACTCCCCGCTCGCCTCTATAAATTAGGTGACTGAGTACTTTTCGGACTAAAAAATAGCCCAATTGTTACAAATAACGAGGATAATTAATAATAAAACTATGTTAAACATTACCTGCAATTTAAAATAGGCATTTATTGATGTTTTAAG
>CAZVKQ010000003.1:0-23681 GCA_964626985.1 Candidatus Woesearchaeota archaeon
TTCTTAAAGAAACTCCCTTATAATATAAATCAATTCCAGCAGTAATTTTGTTCTCATTATTCCTCATTCTATAAAAACCATCATCAATAACAAATCTGAAGTTACATTCATTACATCTGTATCTTTGGATTTTTCCTCTGTTCTGCGTTTTTCTTTTACCATCTTTTTTAATCTGATTAGAATTACATTTAGGACAGGTTACATTTTTATACTTCTGCTGAATTATATCTCTGGATTTCATTTTGGTTGGTAGCCGACTTGGAATCTAGAGGGCATAAAGCCCTCTTTATGTTTACTTAACTAATTACTAATTATATAAGTAAGTTAAACTATATAAATGTTTCGTTAACTAATTAGCAACTATATAGTTAATACTTTAAAAAGTAAGTTTTATAAAGAATAAATCTCTATATTTAGATATGGCAGAAATAAAAATAGAAGTTAAAGGCTATAAATGTGAAAGATGTCACCATGAGTGGATACCAAGAAAAAAAGAATACCCTACTTTATGCCCAAATTGTAAATCTGCTTATTGGGATAAACCAGCCAGAAAGAAGAAATAATTTTTTTGAGTCAAATAACTCCCGCTTACGTTACAATGTAGCATAAAGAGAATATTTATAAATAACAAAAGTTTTAGGAAAGGGAAGAAGATGGTGATGAAAGGCATAGCTTTGGTTTTTGCTGTATTGTTGGTTTTGCCAGTTGTAATCGGGCTTGATACTGAGATTAATGTGAAGACCTTGCCAGAGCATAAAGTCAGCATCTTTGTACTTGACCCTGCACAGGTTTATTCTGTTCTTGAGAGCTATCATATTCAATCTGATTCTAATGGGTTTGTCAGCACTACTTATTCTGGAGATAAGACATTGCTGAAGATTAATGTTGAAATTAGCAAGGGGGATGAGAATGTTATGTTTGAAAGATTTGAAGATGGGTTTGATGCTGGAAAGCCAGTTTATCTTCAGGTTATTCCTGGAAATGTTTTGAGAGATTATACTACTATTGAAGTTAATGATACTGAGGGGCTAAATGAAACAGTGGAAGAGGTTCCTGTTGAGCCAGAAGTGCAGACAACAGATGCTGTGGTTGAAAGCGAGGAAAACTTGGAAGAAACTAATCCTGGCGAAAGTACTGTGGTTACCGGCTCTGCTATTTCTGGAGTGGAGAGCAAGATATTCTCTAATATGACTTACTTTATTATTGCTGGTGTTGTTCTTGTTGTTGCTGTTCTTTTAATTATATTGAAGATGGGGAGCGGCCTAATGAGAAAGGATTCGGCCTATAAATATAAGTCTATTGTACCTGGATTTCATGGAGATAGAATTTCCGATGCTGAGAGAGAGCTTGAAAAAGCAAGAAAGGAGATTCAGATATTGAAGAAAAGAGAAGGGAATATTAGAAAGATTGCTGAAATGGAAATGAAAGTTGAGAGGGATAGAGAAGAATTGGAGAGATTGAGAAAAGAGGATAGAGAGTTAGGATAAAAAATCTTTTCTGAAAGATTCTATTATGTCTCTGAATTTTGCCGCGCTGTTGTAATCTGCTTCACTTAGTTTTTTTTGTCTTCTTTGATCAAGTATGTCATGATATGCATAAAGTTCGCTGAAGGGCTTTCCTCGTAGTGTTTCTACTAAACTTGGGGGGCTGCCTCTTCCTGATAAAATGTGCCTTGTGTATTCTTCTCCCAACGCTAGGGTCTGCTGAGATATATTTGAAGGTTTCTCCATTTGCCTGTATCAACATAATACTTATTAATATATTCATCTTTTATTTGATATGCTGCCTCTTGGTGTTATAAATGAGAAGATGTCGCGCCTGAACAATTGGGCGCTGGAGGAGAATTTTATAGTGAAAGATTTTGGGTTTGCTAATTTTAAAGGGGCTTTGGAATTTGTTAAGAAGGTTTCTGAAGCCTGCGAAAAGCATGAGCATTACCCTGATGTTCTAATTTCTATGGGAAAGGTTAGATTGAGTCTGACGACGCATTATGAAAAAGGGCTGACTAGCAAGGATTTTGAAGTTGCAGAAGATATTGATAAAATAAGCTCTGAAAAATAGAATGATTTAAATATGTAATTCATTTTCTATAGTGATGCTGGTAAAAGAGCTGATGAAACAGGCGTATACTATAAATAAAGATATAGGGCTTGATGAAGCGGCGAGTATAATGAGCACGAAAGGGATAGGAAGCCTCATATTTCTGTCTAATGGGGATATTAAAGGAATAATTACAGAGAGGGATTTGCTGAAGAATTACAACAGGAACGGCAGAGTCAGTGAAATAATGAGCAAGAAAGTTATAACTGTTAAGGCTGAAGCAGATGTTTCTTCTGCCTTGCAGATGATGAAGAATTACAACAAAAAGAAACTGCCTGTTGTTGAAAATAAAAAGCTCGTCGGGATAATTAATTTGATTGATATTGCTACGAACGCGGATGAAATTGGGGAGGGATTTTTCTTTAATTGAATATGATAGATAAAAGATTTAGAGAAGCTTATAATGATGTTGGGAAATTGCTTAGAAGTGGAAAATGTGATGTTGTAGATATGTTTCTTTTAAAAGTTGATGTTGGAGATACTATAAGAAATAGCGAGGGGGTTCTCATTGGTTATTTGACTGCTACTCTTCCTTATAGTGGTGAATTATTTTCAAGAAGTGAGTTTTATGAGAGAGTTAGGAGTGAATTTGAGAGGAGAGGTGTTGATGTTATACCTCTGAGGGGATTAGAGGGGTCTAAGATAGAAAGTAAGAATATTGAACTTCAAGCGCCTGATGGAGGAAATTGAGAATGGCTGGAGAAATTTTAGTTTTACTCTTGGGAGTTCCTGCCGGGTATTTGATTGCTTGGATGGCAAGAGATGAGTTAAAAGAGGGGCGAGTGTGGTTTAGATTTTTGGTTATTGTGAGTGTTATTAGTGTGATTGGATTCTGGATTTATGGTTTTGACGAGGGGGCTTGGACTCTGGGGTTTATTGGGATTGTTAGTGTTATTAGTCTTGTTAAGAGTTTTGATAAAAAATGGGTGAGGAAAAAGGTTTAAATATCATAGTTTTTAAGATAAATTATGGCTATGAAAAAGTCTGGGAAGATTGAATGCATTTCTATCATAGCTATTATTATTTGAAATAGCAAGTTAGTTTAAACTTGCGGGAATTCTTATGAGTTTAGATACGGATAAATTTCAGGGTGTTGAAGGGAGGATTTATACAGCTGAAGATGTGATGAAAATTGTTGAGCTTTCTATGGATTATAGGGGGATTATGACTGGGTATATGCCTTTAATTCATCGGCGAGAGCCAATTAGAGATGAAGTATTGAAGGTTCTTGACGATTATTTATCTAATTTAACTAATTATAGAGAGTTTTTTGAGATTCAGATTGGAGAACTTGAGAATTTAATAACTGAATTAAAAAAGTATAAAAGGAGGCGGAACGAAGTAATAAAATGATGGATTTTAAGAAGAGTGAAGCTGATGTTTTAAAGTTTTGGAAGGAGAAGAAGATTTATGAGAAGTTGAAGAAGCGGAATTCTAATGGAAAGAAGTTTTATTTTATGGACGGGCCTCCTTATGCTACTGGGAATATACATATGGGGACTGCTGTAAATAAAAGTCTTAAAGATATGGCAAGGAGGGCTAAGAGATTTCAAGGATTTGATGTATTTGACAGGCCTGGATATGATACGCATGGTGTTCCTATTGAATATCAAGTTGAAAAGGAGATTGGCTCTAAGAATAAGAAAGATATTGAGGGATATGGTGTGAAGAAGTTTGTTGAAAAGTGCAAGAGTTTTGCCACGAGATATATTGATGTTATGAATTCTGAATTTATGAATTTAGGTGTTTGGATGGATTGGGATAACCCTTATCTGACTTTAGAAGACAAATATATAGAGGCAATTTGGGGGGTTTTCAAGGAGGCAGAAAAAAAAGGGCTTTTGTATAAAGGAAGGTATCCTGTTCATGTTTGCCCGAGATGTGAGACTGCTGTTGCTTTTAATGAGATTGAATATGGGAAGCAGAAAGACACAAGCATTTTTGTTAAGTTTCCTTTAAAGAATAAAAAAAACACTTTTCTTGTTATCTGGACTACTACTCCCTGGACATTGCCAGGAAATACAGGAGTAATGGTAAATCCTGAAGTAGTTTATCAAGAAATTGAAGTTGGGAAAGGCGAGAGATGGATTATTGCTAAAGACTTAGTTTCTAGTTTAATGGAAAGATTAGGAAGAGGATTTATTATAAAAGATGAGTACAAAGGAAAGAAGATGGAGGGATGGACTTACGAAAATCCTCTTGGGAAAGACTTGAGGTTGGATGTTAAGAATTCTTATAGAGTTGTTTTGTCCTCAAGATATGTGACAACTGAAGAAGGGACTGGATTAGTTCATACTGCTCCAGGACATGGAAAAGAGGATTATGAAATTGGGAAAGAGAATGGATTAGATGCACCTTGTCCTGTTGGGAGCGATGGTGTTTTGACGGCTGAGGCAGGCAAGTATGCTGGGAAGAGAGCCAGAGAGGTTGATAAGGAAATTATAGAAGATTTAGATAAGGAGGGGTATTTAGTTGATAAGATGGCTTTTGAGCATGATTATCCTTTGTGCTGGAGGGATAAGTCTCCTTTGCTTATGGTTTCTATACCTCAATGGTTCTTGAAGATAAGCAAGATTCAAAAAAAATTATTGAAAGAGAATGAAAAAGTTAATTGGGAGCCGAAGTTTATGGGCTTGAGGATGAAAGCATGGCTTGAGGGTATTGGAGATTGGCCTGTTTCAAGACAGAGATATTGGGGGGCTCCCTTGCCAATTTGGACAAATGGGAAAGAAAGGATAATTGTGGGGAGCATTAATGAATTAAAGAAATTATCTGGAGAGAATAAGATTGATATGCATAAGCCAGGAATTGATGAGATTGTCATAAAGAAAAATGGCAAGGAGTTTAGGAGAGTTCCTGAAGTTTTAGATGTGTGGTTTGACTCTGGAGTTTCCAGCTGGGCTGCTCTTGGCTATCCTCAAGACAAGAAAAAATTCAAGAGGTATTGGCCTGCTGACTTGAATATAGAGGGCAAAGACCAGTTTAGGGGGTGGTGGAATTCGCAGATGATTTTAAGCGAAATATTATTTGATAAGAAACCATTTGAAAACATTGCTGTTCATGGAATGGTTTTAGATTTAGAAAAGAGCAAGATGTCCAAGTCAAAAGGTAATGTTGTTTCTCCTCAAGAAGTTATTGAAAAGTTTGGTAGGGATTATATAAGATATTACTTTGCTAAGTTTTCCAAGGGAGATGATTTTTCTTATGACGAGAAGGAATTTAGCGAGATTAGAAAAGTTATGACTATTTTTCTTAATGTTAATAATTTTGTTAATGGAATTGATAGAAGTAAAGGCGAGATTGAAATTGAGGACAAGTGGATATTATCTAAGTATAATAATTGTATTAGAGAGGTGACTTTGCTTTACAACGAATTTAAATTTCCCGAGGTGATTCAGAGATTAGAAAGATTCCTAATTGAGGAGTTGAGCAGGGCTTATATTCAGATTGTTCGGGATAGGGCTGACGAGACTTTTGGCGTTTTAAATGAGATTAGAAATGGTTTGATAATTCTTTATGCTCCAATTATTCCTTTTTCTGCTGAAAACTTGTGGAAAAGTTTTGGACAGAAAGAGGAGAGCGTTCATTTAAGCTCTTGGCCTAAGGTTAATTTAAAAAAGATTGACAAGAAATTGGAGAGGGAGTTTGAAATTGCAATGAAGATTATTGAAACTGGATTAAAAGAAAGGGACAAAGCAGGGATTGGATTGAGATGGCCCTTGTCTAATGCTAAAATTGAATGTGCTGTTGGAATTGGAAAGGAACTGATTGAAATTATAAAGAAACAACTTAATGTTAAAGAAATTGAGGTTAAGAAAGCTAAAGAACTTAGCGTGGAGCTCGATACTAGGATCACGGAAGAGCTTGAGGCAGAGGGCTTTGCACGAGAGCTGGCGAGGAAAATTCAGTCAGAGAGGAAGAAGGCTGGATTGCAAAAAGGAGAAGTGATAAATCTTGAACTGAACGTGAGTAGAAAGCTAAAAGATATGTTGGAAAGACATCTTTCTTTCATAATTGATAGAACGAATTCTAAGAAAATTGACTTTGTCGACGATAAAATTATGAAGAGAGCTATTGAATTTAAGATAAAAGATGAAAAAATATTCTTAAAATTTTCGTAATTTTTAAGGGGTGTTTTGTTGGAAAACATTTAAATACTTCAATAATCTAAAAATAAGAGAAGAGGTAATATAAGGATGATAATAAAGGATGAGTTTTTGAGCAGGCTTAGGAAAATATTTGACCTAAATTTGTATGAAGCTAAGGTCTGGACTGCTTTGTTATCAAGGGGGGTGTCAACTGCCGGGGAGCTGAGCAATATTTCTGATGTGCCGAGGAGCAGGACATATGATATTCTTGAAAGCTTGGAAAAGAAAGGCTTTATTGTAATGAAACTGGGAAAGCCAATAAAATTTGTTGCATTGAAGCCGGAAGAGGTTGTTGAAAGAGTAAAGAGAAATTTGGTTGTTAATGCTCAGGAGAAGAGCAAGAGACTTGATCAGCTGAAGGGTGATGATGTTCTTGATGAGTTGAGCAGTTTGTTCAGCAACGGAGTTAAGTTCGTTGAGCCGTCTGATTTGTCCGGGAGCTTAAGGGGGCGGGCAAATATGTACAATCATTTGGACATGATGATTAGGGGTGCTGAGAAAGATGTTACTATTGTCACAACAGCTGACGGGCTGAACAGAAAATTTGAGACTTTATTGCCTGCTTTTGAGAAAGCAAAAAAAAGAGGGATTAATGTCAAAATAGCGGCTCCAATTGGAAAGGATAATTATAAGATTGCAAAAGATTTGTCAAAGTTTGCGGATGTCAGGGACACTTCAGGGACTAAGTTGAATGGAAGATTTGCTATTGTTGATTCTCATCAGCTAATGTTCATGCTTTTGGATGACAAGACTGTTCATCCGAATTATGACGTCGCTGTTTGGCTGTCAACACAGTATCTTGCAGAGGCGCTGAAGGGAATGTTTGAGCAGACTTGGGGCGAGTTTACGCCTGTTGATAAACTGAAGATTAAGATTAAGGAAGAGTAGGATTAATCAAGCCTGAAGCTAATAATTATTTTTATTTCTTTGACTTTTTATCTTTCAATTTTGTGAATAAAAGAATAAAACAGAATGTAAGGATTGTTGTTGTGACTGTTATCATTAGAAGAAGTGTGGGGAGGGATGCTTTTTCCTGGATGTTTTCCTTTGTGATTGGCTCTAAGTTTACAGGAGTGTTGTCCAAATTTTGCTCTTGAATTACTTGCTGCGAGGTATTTTCAGCTGCGCAGGATATTTCTATCTTATTTGAAAATTCTGCTCTTAGGTTTGTGCTGTAAGATGCTACTGCTGTTATTGTCTGCTCTCCTTCTATCTCTTCTGGAATTTTTATGTCAAAGATTACTGTTTCTTCGTTGTCTTGATTGAACTCTTCCAGTTCTAAGGTTTTTGTTTCAGATAGTTTTAACTTTGAGTTTTCTAATTTAAGAGAAACTTCTTCGTCTTTTGAGCCGAGATTTGCAAGCTTTACTTTTGCCTGGATTGTCTCTCCGCAGAATGCCTTTTGAGGCAATATAAAGTCTTCTATTATTAGATTGTGGTCCGGGCGCTTTAGGGTAATTTCTTTATATTTTTGAGTGCATTCAGAGTCTTTTGCTTTAACGAAGAGAACGAAATCTTCGTCTAAATCAAGGTCTTGAGGTATATCTATTGGCATTGTTCTTGTTTTTTTTCTGCCCTTGGGAATATCTACGAAGGTGCTTGCTTCTGCGACTGATTTTTCATCTTTTGCATTGTAAATATGGAATTCTAAGTCAAAGTCCTGGTCCTTATCAAGATTGTTTTCCAGCTCTATTGTTGCCATTAATGTGTCGCCTAACTTGTATTCTTCATTTAAATCTGATATTTCTAAAGTTAGGTTTTGCGAGATTTCTGCGCAGGCGCCTGCATCTTTAAATTCCACTTCTTGATTTGTTGGATTCTGAGAGCATTGGATAGAGCAGCAGGAACTTGCGTCGCTTGCCTGCAGTAAACTTCCGGAACAGGTTTGGGAACTTGAACAGATAAATCCTGACTGTTGAGAACAAGTTTGCTGTCCAGGATTTATCGGAGAGTCTTCTGAAACAATTATACTCCAGCTGTGGGATGCTTCACTATCTGCATCGGAAACAACTGCCTTGAGAGTAAAGATTCCTAATTGCTCTGCCTGAAAAATATATTGGGGGGTTAGAGCGAGTGAGCGAGAATCTAAAAGCCATTCTATTGTTAAAGCGTCGTCGTCTATGTCTGAATATGCAATTGAGAACTGCTGGGAATTCCCCTTTGTAATTGCCAGCGAATTTTGTAGGGGTAAGAATGATTCTATTGTTGGAGCGTCATTTATTGGCCGTATGCTAACGTCCAGGATTTTTGAGCTTTGCCCGTCTTTGTCTGATATTATTAATTCGCAAGATGCCGGGCCGTTATAGTTTTCTTCTGATGAATAAGTTAATATGTTATTTAAGAACCGGCAGTTTAGATTATTTGAAGTTCCTATTGAGAAACTTAAAGGGTCGTTTGTTAAATCTCTGGCTTGTATTGCGCAAGTATATTGCTCGTCTTCGTTAATTGCTGTTTGGCAAGTTAGGGGAAGGAATTCAGGGAGGTTTGCTTCTATGTTGTCTTCCAACAGCCACAAGATAGAATTTTGGAAGAGTTTTTTTGATTCTGGCGTCCAGTATTTTGTCTCCGGTATTCCGAAGAAGATGGTTTTTGCTGTTGATTCTCCTGATGGATATAATTTTTCATTAATGTCTATTACTCCTATTATTGTGCTTCCGCCGATTGTTGAAAGTATTGCCTCAAGACCTTGCGCTTTTTGCGCCTGCCTTTGAATTATAAAAAGGCCTGGGAATTCTTGCGTGTAGACAGGAAATGTCCCTGAAAGTCCAGAAGTTATTGCGTGTGTCTTTTGTATTGTTCCTTTTGAAGGAGTTATTGAAATTGTCCTTAATGCTGACCTCGCTATCTTCCAGTCTTTTATCTGCGCCATATTGGATACGATTGCGTTCTTTTCTGTTATTGGGATTTTATCGGCATTATTTATTGAGATGTCCCAGACAAGTATTGCCTTATAATTGGAAAAGTCTATTGAGCTTAGAGAATTAACATTTATTAAATCATAGGACAATGTTAAATCATTTATAGCTTGAATTACTTCCTGATTGGGAGATTGCGGGTCTTTTAATATATATACTATGTCTGCCGCCAGAACTGCCGGGACTAATATAAATACAAAAATTATGAGCAATGGGGTTTTGTTCATTTAGTTTTGCTCTTTTTTGCTTTAGTTGAATATGTCAAAAGGGCTATTAATGCTATTGCTAAAACTATTGATGAGATTAATAAAAGGATAACTGCTGCGGGGAATATGGATTGATTTGGCTCTGCGCCTGATTGAGCATCCTGCAGATTTATTGCATCTTCAATTAAGGGTGCCTGCGCATCTTGTTCTATTGGAAGGTCTAATTGCTGGGTGCCTGTATCGTCGATATTCTCCTCTTCGTCCTCGTCTACTATAAGTATAATTGTTGAAGATAGGCCGACTGTGCCCTGCCCTCCTGCTAAGAACTTTATATTGATTGAAGATTCTGAGGATCCTGAACTAGGAGCTTTTATCTCAAAATAAACATCTTTTTCCTGCCCTGGAAATAATTCAAAAGTTTCCTCTTCAATTTTTATGCTATCTTCCAATTCGCCTGAAGGAAATACTTCTACTGTTACTGGAATATCATTGACGTTTTTTACGTGAATTGAGCGCTCTATAGTTTCGCTTGGGGCCGGCCTCAAAATCATTCTGGAGTTTCCGATGCTTGCAGTTAAAGCTATGGAAAATTGGGCTAATAGAATTAATGCAATTACTACTGAAAAGATTAATTTCTTCATTGTATAATCGCCTTTGAAAGAATATATAAACAATGTTATTTTATAAAATATGCTTTTAAGGTTATTAGATGTGTGACTACTGAATTAGATTAAAATGTGGGGCACTGTTCTGTAAATTTGTTCAGGACTATTTCGTTGTATTCTCTTGCTATTTCACCTTCTGGGAATCTTATGTAGCCATTTTCCGGGATTATAAATTCTATTTCGTAAAATGTTATCTTGTTTCTCTTAGATGTTGTAAATTGCTTTTCGTTTTCATTTGATGCTTCAAACCTGATTATTTGATTAAGTTGTTTGCCTGCGTCTAAGAAGTGGACTATTACTTCTTTGTTTTTTCTTGCTGACTTGTAGGTTATTACTTCGCCTTTGCTTAGTGGGATGTCTGTTGACTGCTTCCATTTTACGAAGTCGTCGTTTGGCTGCTGCTGCCTGACTAATTGCATTCCTTCTCTATTGAAGATTCTTGCGTTGTCGTTTATTTGTTCAAGGAAATACTCGCTGCTGAAGTCTATTGTGTCTTGAGTGTAGATTGCTGTTGGTTCGCATGGGCCTTTAATGACGCATTGTCCCTGATGGCAGAGCTCTGAACATTGCTGCAGGACTTCAGATGTTGTTTCAGATGAGCAGAATGAATTTGCTTGTCCGGGATTATTGCAAGTTTTGGATGTTGTTCTTTTGATTACTTCGTTGTTTAAGGAGCATTGGTTTTCTGTTTCTGTTGGACCGCAGTCTGAATTTGTATGACAAGTTATTTGAATTGGTGTGTTTTCGCAGAATGAGCTTGGAGTTCCGGGATTCTGACAGATGTCTAGTGTTAGGGCATTATTGTCGTCGCATTGCTCGTTTGTATTGCATCTTATACACGCACCTTCTGAACATGTGAATTGACATTGCTGTGCTTCAGATGTTATTTCTACTTTGCATTGGGCTTGTGGTGTTCCTGGAAATAGGCAAGTTGAAGTTTGGAATTTTTGAACCTTTTGATTTAAGTCGGATGGCGAGCAGAATGATGCGCCTAGCTTTCCGGTGAAGCCGCAGTCTTGATTTGTGTTGCAGGCAATTGGATGGTTTATGCAGAGACTTGAGGTTGTTCCTTTATTTATACAACGGTCGAATGTTAAGGTATTGTTATCATTACATTGTTCATCTGTGTGACACTGAATTTGTTTGCACTGTGCTTGTTCACAGATTTCAGAGCATTGCTCAAAGACTATTTCTTCTGTTGTTGAGCTGCAGGATGACTGGAGAGTTCCGGGGTTTTGGCATTGATAGGTTATGAATTCTTGTACGACATTATTTTGCGAGCAGAATTTTTGATTTATGAATCTATTTTGACCACAATCTTGATTTGTGTTGCATTCTATCGGCGTGTTTTCACAGAATGAGCTTGGAGTTCCAGGGTTTTGACAGATGTCTAGTGTTTGTTGATTGTTGTCATTGCATTCTTGATTGTTATTACAGATTATCTCCTTACATTGACCCTCCTGACAAATATCTGAACATTGCTCTATTGTTTTATTTTCTAGGTTAAATGAACAGAAAGATTGGACTGTGCCTGGATTGTTGCAAGTGAAGGTCTGGAATTTTTGCTTTACATTATTTTGAGAGCAGAATGGCTCTTCGATAAAGCTGTTTATTCCACATTCTTCATTAGATGAACAGATTATCTCTCCACCACAAGATACAAATACTTCTCTTTGAGCTATGTTATCCTCTAGAAGGTCGTCTTGGGGAATGATTGCTTGAATTTGAATTGTGTAGGCGCCTTGCTCTAATGATAGATTGTTAATTGTTTTTGTTTTTAATTTAGGATTTTCTGTTGGTTTAAAATTCTCTATTGGAAGGTGATTTATTTCTATTGAGTCTATTGAGCCCTGGAATGTTACATTTTCTGTGAAGTTTCCTTTATTTGCTACTGTTATCTCAAACTTGTATTGTTGATTGCATTCTAATTGGTTTGTTGAGATTAGTTGATTATCTACATCCTTTATTCTTATCTTGTTTATTGAGTCAGTGAAGTCTATTAATGCTATATTACGGAATAGTTCTTCTTCTGGGAGGCATTGCGCGTTTTGGCAGCTGTTTGTGCATTGTTCTATTGTTCTTATTTCGTCATCTTGAGAGCAGAATGAGCTTGCTTGCCCTTGATTATTACAGGTAAATGTCCTAAATGTTCTGGCTACGTTATCTTGGGAACAGAAAGGTTCATTGATGAAACTGTCCTGACCGCAGTCTGAATTTGTGTGACAAGTTATTTGAATTGGTGTGTTTTCGCAGAATGAGCTTGGAGTTCCAGGGTTTTGACAGATGTCTATTGTTTGTTGATTGTTGTCGTCGCATTGCTGGTTTGTATTGCATCTTATGCAAACTCCTTCTGAGCAAGTGAAAGTGCATTGCTGGATTGTTTGTTGCTGGATTGTTACAGAGCATGAAGATTCTAAAGTCCCAGGATTGTTGCATATTGCTGTCTGAAAGTTCTTTTGGACTTCTAATTTCGATTGAGAGCAAAATTCATTTCCTAAGAATCCTGTGAAGCCGCAGTCAGTGTTAGATGCGCAGTTTATTTCTGTGTTCCTACATTGGCTTATTGTTGTTCCTTTGTTTAGGCACTCGTCAAATGTTAAGGGATTGTTGTCGTCGCAATCTGAATCTTGATTGCATATTATTTCCTGACATTGCCCATTTACGCAGGTATCAAGGCATTGTTCTATGAATCTATCTTCTATTTCTGATGAACAGAAGCTTTCTGGAGTTGCAGGGAAATTGCAAGTGAAGGTTTGGAATTTTTGCTTTACATTGTTTTCAGAGCAGAATGTCTGTTCAATGAAACTGTCTGTTCCACATTCTTGGTTTGTAGAGCATTCTATTTCAGGAATTATACATTCTCCTTGCGAGCAACCGAACTGGCATTCTTCTAATAATATGTCTTCTCCTAGCGGGATGCATTGCGCTTGTGCTTGTGCTAGTTCGCTTTCAATAATCTGCTGAAATGCTATAAAAGGCTGTGCTCCGCTCAATGGCTTACCATTAATAACAAAGTAAGGAGTGCCTTGCCCTCCTGCTGATTGGGCATCTCTTGTATCTTTCTGGACTTCAGAAGCGTATTTACCAGAATCAAGGCAACTGTCTATTTCATATCCTAATTCTTTAGCCCATTTTTTAAGATTATCGTTACTTAGTAATACCTGATTTTCAAATATTTTATCATGCATCTCCCAATATGCAGCATCCTTACCACCTTCTTCTCTTGCACATTCAGCTGCCTCAGCAGCTTTTTGAGCCATTGGATGTATTGAATTAAGTGGAAAGTCTCTATATATAAACTTTACTTTTCCCATATCAATATACTCTGACTTTATCAGAGGAAGAGTATCACTCCAGAATCTCTGACAGAATGGACATTGATAGTCAGAAAATTCTATTATGGTCACTGGAGCATTTTTATCCCCAAGAACAGCATCGTCATCTTCGCTCGCGCTTACAATTCCAACTTGTCCGCTTGGAGGAGTTACAGTTGGAGCGCCAGCAGTAGCCCCAGTAGTTGAACCGCCACCCTCTCTAAAAACAAAAAATCCATCTATTATTTCTCCCTGGTTCTGGCAGGTGTGGGAAGTTATTGTTTTGTAGACGTCATTGTCCTTGCAGAAAGGAGCTGATTCTGTTGGGGCAGGGCATTCTATATCTGACGAACATTGGGATAATAAATAGCCGGCGCATTCTGCCAAGAGATTTTTTGCTCCTTGTGTCCAGAACTCTGATTCTTTTATTCCGTAGAAGCAGATTTTAGCCTGTGTTATTTTATTGTTCTCTAGTCTTGAACCTGCTGGAGCTAAAGATATTACATCACCCAATGAACCTCCATCACCATGATATGTTCTTGAGTGGGTTTGCATTGCGTCTGCTATGCCTTTATCTGATAAATAGTAATAACTAATTCCCTGCCTGGTTTTTATGTTTATTGCTTGGGTATAGACTTGAATTATTTGATTTCCTTTTTTTACTGATAATGGGTGTGTTGAAGCTAATTGGGAGATTGAACCTCTATCTAACAGCCCGAATTCAAATCCGTGAAAGCTGTTTATTGAGAGAGTTGGGTATTTTCCAAAAGGAATTTGATTGTTGTTTGAGAAGTGTTCGTCGTTAATAAAAATGAATTTGTATTGGGATAAATCTTGTGGGATATTGTTGGCTTGAATTAAGTCTGTCTCTAATCCTTGATTTGTAAATTCATTTATGAAGTTTTGGTCTATGTTTCTTTCTTTGTTGTATATGTAAGCGACATCTGAAGCTAAGACAGTTGTTGCTAAAATAATTATTGATAAGATTGCTAGAAGAATTAGTTTAAAGGAATTCACTCTTTTTTGCATAAAGTAATTATTGAAAAGAATTATTTAAATTCATGGGACTACTTTTGTTTGGTGAAATTAATTTACTGTGAAAGAAATTTCCTGTTGGTCTGAGTTGCCTGCTTCGTCTACTGCTCTGATTGTTAAGTCGTGATGTCCTTCTCTAAAAGTCCGTGTTCTTAGTCTTGTGAAGCCGTATTCATCGCAGTTTGAGCAAAGTGTTCTCCATCTTGGATTGTTATTTAGATTGTCAATATATTCTAAATCTGACTTTTCTGTTATTGTTATGTTGAATGGAACTCTTCTATCGTAAATCCCGGAGTCTTCTGGGGAGTTTATTGTTAAAATTGGGGATGTTGTGTCAACGAAAACGCGCGTTGTTCTTGAAGTTGTTGTCTGCAATTCGTCTGATACTTGGAAGAAGTATTCTATAAATGTTCCATCGTAGCTTGATAAATCCGCGAAAGTTGAGCATGACTGCCTACTTCCTGCCAGGCAGTTCTGGAGCAGAATTGTTGGATTGAAAGAAAGCGCGACTTCTTGCAAGTTTTCTTCTGTGTACATTATTTCAAATTGCGAGCCGTTAAATATTGAATTTCTTCTTGGCTCTGTGCTTATTATTACCGGGGCTTTTGAATCTATTTCAATATTTACTGACGCCTGCGCTGAATTTCCTGCTTTGTCTGTTGCTCTAATTATTAAATTGTGTAAACCGTCTCTAAAAGTCCGTGTTCTTAGTCTTGTGAAGCCGTATTCATCGCAGTTGGAACAGAGTGCTGACCATCTTGGCCTTAAGTCTGAGGTGTCAATTAATTCTAAGAGGACTTCTTCTGATGTTGTTATATTGAATGGTGTTTTTATTTCGCTGAATGTTCCGTTTAGGGGCATGAATAAAGACATTAGGGGTGTTATTGTGTCTACATTTGCTCTTCTTACGCCAGAACGGTCAAAGCTTTTTGTGTTGTGGACTTCAAAATAGAAGTCTATTTCTCCCTGCTGATTTAGATTTGCTTCTAAAATGCAGGTTTGGTCTTGTCCTGAAGGGCAGTCTGTTTTTGTGAGATTTTTGAAGTCTTCTTCTCCGGTGTATTTCCAGAACAGAACTACATTATTTAGGATGTTTTCACTGTAAGTTACTGTAAATGTTCCATTTGTAAAGTCGTTGTTTAGGGGAGTGAATTGTTTTATTCTTGGAGGTTTTCCGTCAACTTGAAATTCAATTTGGGAGAAGAAGAGTCTTCCGAATTCGTCTACTACTTTCACGACGAAGAAGTGATGTCCGTCTCTGAAGTTTTTTGTTGTGTTTGTTTCAGAGCAGTTTTGACATAGCAACCTGAAGCTTCCGCCATTATCAGAGTATCTTAATTCTTTTACTGTTCTACTTAGAGTTATTATTACTGGGATTTCGTTTTCTTCGTGGAAGGTATTGTTTATTGGAGAGTGGATTATTATTTCTGGGGCGGGTTTTGTTATTGTTATTTTGTCTTGGGCTATTAAGAAATTGCCATGTGAATCAAAGCATCTGTACCTTACTTGTTTTTCCCCTTCGGCTAAGGATGTGTTGGAGTCTTGGGTTTGGTTTTCTGCCAGATTTTCCCAGGTGTCTTCCCATCTTATTTGGCAGTTTATTCCTAAATTAGAGTTTAATGTTGCGAAGACTGTTCCGTCGTTGTCTATTTCGTCGTCTCCTCCGAGGTCATCTCCAAGAATTATTTCTGGTGTTCCTATTATTGTTGCTTTTATTTCCTGTTCTAATGATATTGCTAAGACTGTTGTCACTAGAAAAATTGCTGTCATTAGCAGGATTATTTTTTTCATTGTTTTTTTCTCCTAAATATTAATGCTATGATTATGATTGCTGATATTATTAGTAATGGTATTGTAATGCTTCTTTTGCTTGATGTGTTGATTACTGCGCCTGTTATTGGCGCTTGGTTTTCTTTTTGGTTATTGCGTGATAAAGGGTTGGTGTTTTCTTGGTTAACATTTTCTTGAGAAGGAACTTGATTTTCTAGATTGTTATTGCTAATTGTAGGTGAGCTGATAGTTGAAGAGCTACTGCTCCCTCCACCGCTGGAAGAGGGGTTGTTGCTGTTTTGATTATTATTTGACGATTGTTGTGGTTCTGTTATTATTGCTAGTATCCAAACACCTAATTGAATAATTGAATTTCCTTCCTTTTCTTGTTCTAAGACAATTATGCCGTGATATTCTCCTGCTTTTTCTCCTGAAAGGCAAACCTCTACTTCTCTTTCATCTTCTGTAATTTCTGCTGGATAATTTATAGAAATACTGTGCGTTGATGCCTGTTCTTTGAATAAGCTTGATTTCCATTCTATATCTGATGAGCTTGCCCATTTATCAGATACATTTATTGTTTCTGATTCCGAGTTTATTGTTATCATTTTACATTCCTCTTTGTTTGTTTCTAATTCAAAAGTTAGACTGCTTGGGGAAAACCCAACCGCCGTCGCTATTTGTATTGATAATATTAATAACAAAAAAATAAAAATAAGTTTCATTTTAAGGTGGAGAGCCTGTTATCGTGTATGTTATTGTTCCGGGGTTTATTCCTTGTGCTGCTCCCGTTGGAACATTTAATGTTGGTACTGTGCTTTCAGTTGTATAAGTACACAAACTATCAACTATTGTACAGATTAAATCCCAACTTGATCCTAATGCGGGAACTCCGTCTAGCATTAGACCATCTTCAAACGGAAATCCCATAACGTCTGTTACCTCAATATTAACATCAACATTACTCCCTGTAGCGTCAAATTCAATTGGACCATTTGTTGCAGGATTATCATTTGTTCCTGGTGCAACTGTATCAAATTCGACTGTTCCGGGAGATATAACAACATTAATATCTTCCCCGATAGTAACAGTTATATCCTGGTCTGCAGCAAAAACGCCAGTAACACCTGTCAATATAAAACTCGCAATCACCAAAGTTGTTAAAAGTTTATTCATCCTCTTTTTTAACCTCCTTTCAGGTTTTATTCTATCTAGAAATCTTGGAAGTATTTAAGTTTGTAGCATTAATTTTGAGTAGTAAAAATCTAATTCAAATATTTATAATCTTCTTTTAGGGATTCTAAACCGTCGGTGGTGCAGGCAAAAAAATCTTCGTTGTTTATTTCGCCATCTTGAGATGTTGAAATTGCTCTGCAGTTATCTACTATTGCTCCCACGTCGCCCGCCAAGTTATCTTGAAGCAATTCTTGTTGTGTGAATTTTGAGCTATCAATTTCTAATGAATTGTAATTGTCAATACAGTTTTGCGTGCATTCTCTTGAGGGAAGCAATTGCACTCTTCCTTGATATTCCTGCTCTGCTAGAGGACAAGAGTATTGACAGCTAAAACTGTCATATAATGCTTTTTTGTATTCTTGAGGAGTGTATTCTTTTGCTGAAACATTTTGAGGATTATAAAAAAGCAAGAAGGAAGATACTAGAAATCCTAATATTATTACAAGAGATATTGTGATGACATATCGCTTTTCCATTGAATTATTTAACTGAAGAGTTTTTAAAATTAATGGAGGATTTTTATCTAGGGGGGTAGTGAAAAATTGATTTCTTACGGGTACATCAAGCAAAGATTTATAAACGATGTGCCCGTAAGGATATTATGGTATATACTGAAGTCAAGGAGATTAGCGGAAAGAGATACTATTACCGTGTTCATTCAGTTAGAGAAGGGAAGAGAATTAGAAAAAAGAGAGTTTATTTAGGAGTTGATTTGAATAAAGAAGAGCTTTCTAAGAAAAAGGATGCTGCTGATAAAGAGCTAGTTCTTCTTTCTTCTTTATTGAGTGATTCTAAGAAAGAAGAGCTTAAGAAGATAAAAAAAGAGTATGCTAAACAACCCAAGGAAAATTTAGATAACAGATATGAGGCGTTTGTTTCCTTATTTACTTATGACTCTACTAATATAGAGGGAAATACACTAACTCTTCAAGAGACCTCTCAACTGTTATTTGAGGGGATAACTCCAAGAAAATCTTTGAGAGAGATAAATGAAGTTATTAATCATAAAGAAGCATTTGATTTTATATTGAGGGCAAAGAAGGATCTTTCTAAGAAAATGATTCTTAAACTTCATGAATTAGTTGTTAAGAATACATTAAAGCCAGAATTGGAGAAGCAGATTGGGAGATATAGGGAGGTCCAGGTTTATATTAGAGGTGTAGAGTGGCTTCCTCCAAGGGCTGCTGATGTTCAGAAAGAAATGGCTTCATTGTTGTCTTGGTATTCTAAGAACAAAGATAAGACAAATCCATTAATTCTAGCTGCTTATTTTCATTCTGCTTTTGAGACCATCCATCCTTTTGTCGATGGAAATGGGCGTGTTGGTAGATTGTTAATGAATTTTATTCTTTATAAGAAAGGTTACCCTATGATTAATATCCCTCATAAAAAGAAATATATCTATTATGATGCTTTGAAGGGGTCTCAGACTAAAGGAGATTTAAGGCCTTTGGTTAAGTTTCTTTTTGAGCTATTGAATGAAGAGAAAATTAAGTTTTAATTAAAAATTTCTAGGTTTTGTCCTACGGTGTTTCCTGCTTTGTCTGTGACTTGGAGAGATATTTCATGAAGACCTTGTTCTCTTAGATATAGAGAGTCTTCGCAGATGTTATCTCTTAAGCGGGAGCATAAACGACGCCAAGATGGGCGCCTTGCTGAATAATCAATGTAAGTTACTTCATCAAAGTTGAGTTCTGTTATATTTAAAGAGAGAGTTATTCTTCTATCCTGCTCTATGTTTATTGAGTTTATTATCGGGAATGTTGTATCTACTTGGAGTACATATACTCTGCTTTCGTCTGCGCTTCCTGTGATGTCTGTCAAATCAAACCAGTATTGAATTTCTTGTGAGTCGTATTCTGCTAAATCAACTGTTTTCTGGCATGAGTAGCCTCGCCTTCCGAGAGAGCAGTCTGAGTTGATGTTTAAAGAGCTAGAACGCATACCGACATCTGAATTGCCGTAATGTAGAATTAGTTCTTCTGGATTGTCCTCCCTAAATTCAGCGTAGAATGTTCCTGAAACAAATCCCCTTCGCGGCTCTGTGCTTGTTACCCTTGGCTTGCTTGAATCTATTGTGAAGACTGCATCTAGAAATGCCTCGTTTCCTGCTTTGTCTGTTGCCCTAAATGTTATATCGTTAAGGCCCTCTGAAAAACTTCTTCTTCTGTCGTATGAGGAACATCTGGTGCAGAGCCGAGTCCATCTTGGCCTTGATTCTTTATTGTCAATGTAGGAAATCTCTGACTCTTCGTTTGTTTCTATGAAGATGTCTATTGAGCGGGATGTGAAGACCTGGTCTTGGAGCAACGGTGATAAGGAAATTTCTGGAGGTTCTGCGTCTAATACTGGGGGTTCGTAATTGCCGTCGAGATATTCGCAAAATGGAATGTCATTACATCTGTAAGGCGCGGCGAAGGTATAGTCATTATTTGCACAGAGAATACATTTCCCAAAATTGCATGTGAATGTTGGAGCTGAAGGAGGAATTGACTGTCCTTCTAGAAGACAGAGCTTCTTGTATGCTGATACATTTGGAAGTGCGACTAGAATAAATGCTAGTGCTATTATTGTGAATAATGTTTTTGTTTTCATTTTTTGTATGATAAATCGAAAAAAAATAAAAAATAAAATTTATTTAGATAGCTTCTGCCCAGAATTGGATTTCTCCTTGGTCAAAGACTCCGTTACATGGCTCTGGAACGTCTAATCTTACAGTAACTGTAAACCAGTCATTAGGTGCAAGAACGTTTGCTACGAAGTATGGACCTACTCTAGCTTCCTGCAATACTTCGTTAACATCGTAGAAGTCAGAGGCAAAATTGTTTCCGTAGTTAATTGGTACGTAACCTTCTGCGTCAGATCTTGCGTCTCCTGATGTGCTGTATGCTCCGTGTGTTGCATAGTAAGCAAAGTTTGTCAAAGACAGCTGATTTGTGTCAGGACAGTTTCCTGAACCTTCAAAATCGTCACCAAATATGAACATATCAAGATAGACGTTTGAACCGTCTTCTGCTCCGTTCATAACTCTGAAGGGCTCTGAGTAAGCTGTTGTTCCTGGTCTAACTCCTAATCCATCGTTATCAAAGATAAGTCCTGGGCTATCTATGCTCAAGAATATCTCTGGGTTGAAGAACCACCATTCTCCTTCTGCTACTTCTGTTGGAGGGTTGATACCATCATCAGCTTCTATTGTTATGAATGTCTCTCCAGAGTCATCTTTTGTGACAGTGTAAGTACATTCATAGAACTGCATTGTATCAGAATCGACTTCGTCTCCTGTAAAGTCTTCTTCCAGAAGCTTTGCGTTACAAGAATGTGGGATTGTTGAAGGACCATCTATCTCCTTACATTCAACGTCGAAGGCTGCAATGTCGCCGCCTATCATAACATCAACCTGCTCTATCTTGTTCTTGTCAAAAACCAGAACCTGCCAGGAGATCTGTTCTCCTTCAAAGGCATAGTGTCCGATTCTTTCAACAAGTTCGTCATCGCCTCCGCTAATTCTTCCTGGCTCTGTGAAATCGTCAACAACGACTCTATTATCACACATCCAGATTTGTGGAGGAAAGTCTTCTACTACTATGTCAACGCCTATTCCTTCACCCAAGTCAACAGCAATAACTGCCGGGACTATTGTAAGAGCGACTAAAGCCATAAGCAATATGCTTAATTGTGCTTTCATTTTAACAACCTCCTTTCAATTTTGATTATGATGAAATTCAATTTGTAATTTAGAAGTGATTGCTTTGTTGGTGACATGGTATTGTGAGAATAAATTTTGTATATAAAGACTGTTATACTTTGGAATAAGATTTTTGTTGTTACTTTGTTTTGATAGTTTGATTTTACCGTCGATAAAACTTGTATTAACTTGAAGTAATTACAATTTACCGTTTTTATAAGAACTTTTAGCGTTGTTTTTCTTGGGCTTAGTGCCTGCAAATATTTATATATAATGTCCGCGGTTTGAATTGATGAACAGAAGAGGGCTGCTTTTTGGGATAATTGCTTTTGTTGTAATTTTATTACTTGTTGTCGGCGGCTTGTTTTATTATCAGCTGAAAAAGAATGGGGTTAGGATTACGAGCGGGAATTTTGTTGTTGATATTAATTATAATTCTTCCGGGAGTTCTGGTTCGGAGAGGGCTTCTGATTATTTTGTTAATGAGAGT
Organism: Candidatus Woesearchaeota archaeon; assembly: GCA_964626985.1. Taxonomy (GTDB): domain Archaea; phylum Nanobdellota; class Nanobdellia; order Pacearchaeales; family GW2011-AR1; genus CAZVKQ01. The sequence continues at coordinate 21,565 of CAZVKQ010000003.1, forward strand.
TTGAATGATACTTCTGGGGGCGATTTGAAGGATGGGATTAATGCTACGGAAGTTAATGAGAGTTTTGGATAATAAAGTTTAAAAGATATGTTAATTCTAAATAATCGTGCGGGGATTCCTGAGCGGTCAAAAGGGCAGGACTTAAGATGTCTGATGCTTAATAGAGCGTCATAAGTCAGGATTCATAGGAGATCCTGTGTGCTTAGTGCCTTCGTAGGTTCGAATCCTACTCCCCGCATCATATTCGAATGTTCTGGTCTGACAAAGCTTAAATAGACGTGAGAGCGTCACAAATTATGCCCTACCAAAAGATAGATATTCACCCTCTTGATCTGGAGCATAGAAAAAAAGCATTCGAGAAAAAGGCCCCGCAAGAAGCAAAGCACGTCTTTGAATTTCTCAGGTTAATGTCCTTAGGAGAGATAAATAAAGGAAAAGAAATAGGTGAAAGAAGGTTGATTAAATGCCTCTACACATTCTCTCTTTTCATGCCTAGAATAAAAAAGCCATTCTCTCAGTTAAACAAAGAAGACATCAGGTTATTCATTGAAGCTCTATCAAATGATAAAATCAAGAGGTCTGATGGTAAACCTTATTCTGATACCACTAAACAAGATCTGAAAATTCTCATAAAATCATACATTAAATGGCGACTTCCAAAAAAGTATGCAGATCTAACTGATTGGATTGACACCAGATTAAAAAAGAAGACTCCGGATTGCCTGAGCGAATTAGAAGTTGAAAGGTTGTATTTGAACAGCAAAAGCGATGAAGGGCGCTTCTTAATTGCCGTTCTATTTGACGCAGGAGCTCGAGCAGAGGAAGGAGCTCGAGCAGAGGAATTTCTTAACATTCGTTTTGAAGATATTTCTGCACCCACAGATAGCTTCCCCTATTACAGAATCCATTTTAAAGAAGAGTACAGCAAAACAGAAGGCAGAAGCATAGGCCTCTATTGGAAGTTCTCAAATGAAGCCATGAAAGCATATTTGGATAGCTGTGACAAGACAGACTCCAAAGCCCAAGTATTTCCAAAGAATTATGATGCTATCCGTATTTTCGTAACTCGTTTAGGCAAGAAAGTTCTCAACAGAAGGGTTCACTGTCATTTATTCAGAAAATCAAGTGCTACGTACTATGCTTTTCAAGAATGAACAGACAACAGCTCTGCGTTCGCTATGGCTGGCGATTCAGCTCTGATATGCCTGACGTATATATCAAGCGATCAGGTATTGATGAGGGCATGATTAAGAATGCAATCCACAACGAAAGCATGGCCAATCTGCGAAAAGACAATGAAGAATTAAAGACGACCGTGGCCACACTAGTTGGAGAAAAAAGAGAAATAGATCAAGAGATGTATGATATCGTTAGGAAGGAAGTAGCCGAACAAATTAAAAGAAAGTTTGCTATAGCGAGTATAAATTAAGGTAGAAAAAGATACACAGAATCAAGTTCTTGGTAAACAGATTTTATTTTCTTATCAAATTCCTCTAGAAATTCTTTAGTAATTTCTTGTCGTCTTGGCTTCTCCTTGAAATAATCAATAACTATCGCCTTATCTTCAAGATGTGTATTCGTCCCATGAGCAAACATATCTCTTATGTCAATAACTTCCTTGATGTTGTTTAACAAATCAGAATAATTTTTATCTTTAAAGACAGTAAAATTATGGAATAAATCTCTTAAAACCTTCCACTTTGCCATAAACGTGAAAAACTCTCTATCTAATACGATTGATTGAAATAATGTATTTAGTTCTTGATCTTTCTTAACAAATACTTTGTTTAAGATCATAGATATTTTCTCTTCTACGAGCAAAGAGGCATTGATTATTCTCCCTCTGATTGACTGGAAATCTAAATCCTTTTTATAATACTCTCCAAGATCAAACTCTTTTTTAACTTCTTGACCTGCGGGAACCGTAGTTGATCCTTCTATTCTTAATATTCCGGTTCCGCTTGTAAAAGCATCTCCCTGTTTCCAATCCATTAATTAATAGACTACGACCAAATTAAAAACTTTTTCATATCCTATATTCACTGCTAACATTCTCTTTTGTGCCGTTGATATTTTCAGCCCAGATATTGGTCCAGTTAACTCCAGAAGCAAATTTT
>CAZVKQ010000004.1:0-3968 GCA_964626985.1 Candidatus Woesearchaeota archaeon
TGATATGTATTCTGTAAGTTTACAGAATGCCAAGTAGTTCGATCGGGTTGGTCTATAGTGAGTGAACCTATCTCTCCGATAACCGGTGCCTGTACACCACAATCAACACTCCTTTCATCACCATCGTGAATACCCTCCCTACAAAGATCTAATATTTCAGACTCCAACAAACTAGCAGTATAAAATCTTGGATTTAATATCTCTCCAACAAAAGAACCGCTTCCATCAGAATTCTGGCCAAAGGTTATATCCTCAAGATTACTCTTCACTTCAACATACGCAGATTCAAAAACAACAAGGCCGTCAATATATACTTTCAAAGTATGACTCTGGGGTTCTAAGGTAACTGCTATATTAGTCCACTTGTCAAGAGGAATAATTCGGTCGGCAGTAATTGTATATCTCCTGTTAATCCTATCTAAATACTCAAAAACAATTTTTCCCTCTTCAGACAACAACAATCTCCAAGCCCCTCCTTTTCCAACAATCCGTCTAGGTTCAATTCCAAATTCAGAAGGATTTATATCAGCAATAAAAGTAAATTCAAAATTATCAGAATTAAATAAGATATTATTATTAACACTAACAATTCCTCCTTCAGTTCCAAAACTCAAATCTCTTGCATTAACTTCAACATCTCCCTCTGAAGAATCAAACTCAAAATCTATGTTGGCAGTATCTTCCCTCCAATTCTTATAATCGCTAAGAAATTCTTCAACAACCCCTTCATTACCAACACTCAAATCATTCAATTCTCCAGAATCCTCAGACAAATCATAAAGTCCTGTCTCTCCATCGTGATAAACAAATTTCCAATTACCTTCCCTAATAGCATATCTTATTGTACTCCCTGCACCAATCTCCCAAAAGAGAGTTCTTTCAGGCATTTCTGCCCCCTCAATTAAGGTCTCAAGAAAACTATTTCCTTCCAAATTCAAATTAGAAGTATCTCCTTCTACAATTGACATAAAGGTAGGATATAAATCTAAAACTGTAGTTATTTCATCTGTTTCGCTACCTGCTTCAACAATCCCAGGCCAACGAACAATCATAGGCACTTTTATTCCGCCTTCATATACCTGCCCTTTTTCTCCTCTTAAAATAGAGTTTGCTAATAGTGGACGAAAACTCATCTTTGCTCCATTATCACTTGTAAAAATTACTATCGTATTCTCAGCCAATCCTCGTTCATCAAGTGTATCTAAAATTCTTCCAACATTCTCATCCAAAGTACTAACAAGAGCAGCGTACCTTCCTTCATTGGTATCAGGGTACCTATCCAACCACCTTTGAGGAGGATTAATAGGATCATGAGGAGCAATAGCCCAATAATTCACATAAAACGGTTCAGCAGGGTTATTCTCTAATATACTAATAAAATCATCAGCAAGTATATCCGAAGCATGACCAGTATATTCTATATACTGTCCATCATTCCTTTTTAACAAAGGGTTTATATAAAATCTAGAGTTCGAATCAACCGTACTATGTCTTAAATGTAAAAGTCCGAAGAAATAATCAATCCCCCTATTATTGGGCAAAAATTCAGGATAGTTGTAACCAATGTGCCATTTTCCAATATGATAAGTAGAATAACCCTCCTCTTTCATCTTATCTGTAAGAGTTATTACTTCTCCCGGAAGACCTCTAAAAGATTCTACATCACAATTTACCCTAAAACCAAACCTTTGTGGATACCGTCCAGACATTATGGCTGCTCTCGTAGGACTACAAATAGGATGCGAGTAAAAATTATTAAACTTCATCCCTTGCTCTCTAAGTCTATCAATATTAGGAGTTTGTATAAAGTCACTACCATAAGCTCCAACGTCCCCATATCCCAAATCATCTGCGAGAATAAAAATAATATTTGGTTGCGAGAATTCTCTTGGACAATCAGCAGAACATGAAACAAAATTCTCCTCTTCGTTGCAAATCCCATTCCCGCAACTAGGGCCAGTAGTACAACTCAAAGTATCAAAACTCAAACAATTAGAATTACAAGCTAAAGTACCTCCAATAAATCCTCTGCTAACACAACTCTCGCCTCCAAGAGCGCTTCCATCACAAACTTCATTACCATTAATTATTCCATCGCCGCAAGATTCAGAAAAAGTACAAGTCAACCAACCATTACATTGAGAATTGCATTGTTGTGTTCCAGAGTAACCCTCACTAGTAGTACAACCTTGGCTATTACCATCACAAACCTCACTTCCCGTCACTTGACTATCTCCGCAAACATCACTGCTCCCCCCACCACCTCCACCACCTCCACCGCCTCCTCCACCTCCGCCTCCTCCTCCACCTCCGCCTCCACCTCCCCCACTACTTCTCCTCTCACAAATATTACTAACACAAACCTCATTGGCAGCACAATGTTTGCTATTATCAACAGTGCACTCAACACAACTTCCACTCTCAAAGTCACAAACTTGCTCAGAGGGACTACACAAAAGAGCATCAGCAACACATCCATAACTAATCAAGCTATAACTAACGACGTCCTCTTCATCAAGAATCTCCCCTTTATCATCAAGAATAGTTTGTATAATATCTATTTGTGCAATACTTTTTAACTCCGGGCAATGAGAACCCTCAAAACCATATGTCCTCCCTATATGCATGGAACCAAATTCCACAAGAGGAGGATTAAAAAATTGCTCAGTAACACAAGCATTCCTATCCTTATCTTGTAAAACAACATTAACCCTGGATAAATTCCTTCCTCCCGCTCCATTAACCAGCAGAAGTTCTATACTTCCTCCAAGAACTTTAACCTCACTTATCGTTAAATTATTATAAGTATATTCTGGTATTCCATCAGGGATTAATAAAAAGACAAAGAGACCCGCCCCAACAGCACCCACAACACCTGCTAAAATAAAAAATCCAACAACAACACTCTTTTTCATCCATAAAAATAGAAATTAAATTATATAAAATTATCTAACTCCTCTCTAGATAATCTTAACTTTAAAATAGTAACAAATAGAAACATTTAAATACCTTCTTTGGAAAGATAAAATATGATAATGGAAAAATTCAAGAAATTTATAGGAAGATTTAAGCTAAACAGCAAATCTAAAGCGTATGAAATCGGAACTCTAAAAAGAGCAAAATTCCAAGAGCTAAACAGATACGCTTTAAACAGAGATAGAGAAGCCCTAGACAAATTTGAAGATTCCCTTGATTTAACATTAGACGAATTCCAATTAGGGCAAAACATAGACACAATATTAACAGATATCTCTAACGGAAGATACTCTCAACTTCAAAAAGCTTCTTTGAATTATATGGAACTAAGAATTAAAGAAAAAGAAGCCCTAATCTCAACAGCTTATCAATGCGAAGAAGCTAAAGATATAACAGAAGGATTAAGAAACATCTATTCCTCATTAGGAGAAAGAAAAATGTTTTCTCCAGCAGCAAGAACAACATCACCAAACAAATTAGAAAGATACGCCGCCCTTATCGCTTAAACTCAATATCCCCTTCCCTTCAAAAATTGCTGTTTAAAATATTTTGATGCCTTTTCTCCAATATCAGAACCAATTATAACAGCTTCAGCATCCCTTCTAGACAAAAGCAAAAAGAGCATCTCCTTATCAATAATTTTCTTTCTATAAAGCTCACTAAAAAATAATAAATTCTCCGAAGCATTATCTATCGTACTATCTGTTTTCATAATCACAATTTGAAATTAAACTATAAAAATCTACTTTCCAACACCCTCAACTGCCTTTTCCTTAACCCGCCCCCTCGCCTTCTCCCTAGTAATATGAAACGCCTCCGCCCATCTAACCTTTCTCTTATCCCTCTTCAAATTCAAAGCATTCCTCCTGCATTTTGAAGAGCAAAAATAAGTAATACTCCCGTCATTCCTGATTAAATGAAGCCCCTTAAAAGCATACTTATCCTTCCCGCAAAAAACACATTTAGGCGTCTTCCCTCCGCATAAACTTCAT
>CAZVKQ010000004.1:3978-4991 GCA_964626985.1 Candidatus Woesearchaeota archaeon
AACTTCATTGCTCCAAGTCCAGAATCTAAATGATCAGAAGAATCAACATAACTCCCAAGGGAAACACCAAAACCATTATCAATTAATATACCACTCTTTCCAAGAAGTATTTTGTTAACCTCTCCATCCCAAACAATCAAATACCCTTCTTTCATATTTGGATGTCTAATTTCAAGACCACTCCCTTCCAAGACATATCTTCTATAATAACCAACCAAACTTCCTTTAAATCCTAAAGACTTTCTAAGAAATCCTTCAATCCCTTTTCTTCCCATTGTGCTCTCACTAATAAAAGAATAATCAGTATCTCCCAAAGCCATCACACACTCCTCCTGGAACTCCCTTTAATTCTCCTCGCTTCAATTTCAGTCTCTCTCAAAGTCAATAAATCCCCGACTCTAACAGGCCCCTTAACATTTCTTCTCATGCTTCTCCCCTCATTCCTTCCGGAAAGAACTTTTACCCTAACCTGAGTTACTTCTCCCCTCGCCCCTGTCTTCCCAATAAATTGCTCAACTAAAGCATTAACCGGCTCTCCCTCTGATAATGAACCCATGCTGGAACTCTCAGAAGTTTTATCTTTAACTCTCTGTACTTTAGCCATCTTACTCCTTCTCCAATTTAATCGCAGAAATATCTCCGCTTGCCTCGCCGGCATCAACAATAGCAACAGCCGCAGTGCTGACAGAAATACCGACGGCAACACCCAACTTTTCCTTAGAATCAACCTCAACACACCTAATGCCTTTTTCCTTGCAAATTAAAGGCAAGTGAGCAACAATTTCTTTAGGCGAAACATCCTTGGCATAAACAACTAATTTAGCAGAGCCAAGTTCCACTGCCTTCGTGACTTCATTCACGCCTTTGTCAACTTTTCCTGTCTTCTTAGCTTTTTCAACAATATTGTAGAAGTCAACCATTCTGACCTCCGCGTTTAGTTATAGTAAACCACTTCATAGGTTTAATTTATACTCAAAAGAAGCTTTATAAATCTTTTCACGGAGTGAAAAGCC
>CAZVKQ010000004.1:5091-17752 GCA_964626985.1 Candidatus Woesearchaeota archaeon
TAAACGTTTACGAAGCTTTCCTAAAGCTTCTTATGAATCTTTTCACGGAGTGAAAAGCCTAAACGTTTACGAAGCTTTCCTAAAGCTTCTTATGAATCTTTTCACGGAGTGAAATTAACTAGTCCCGCTGTAAACCTGCTGAATATCTGCAAAAGTCAATGCCCTATTGAATATCATTACATCGTCCATTCTCCCAGAAGCAAAATCAGTAGAAGCCAAAGGATCTCTAGCTCCAATCAAGAGATCAAAGTTATTATTAACATCTAAAGAATCCCTGGGGACGCTAGGAGAAACCTCTTGTTTGCCGGTAAGCTGTCCATCCAAATAAAGATCAACAGAATTAGCACAGCTGGGTTGTCCTGTTCTTACAACAGCAACAACATGATGCCATGCTCCGTCAGCAGAAACAAGAGCCGTATTATCGTTTTCAACAGTGCACCGCCCACTAGTGCCAGTACCTTCCAAAATAAATCTCATCTTATTGTCAGTCCCTTTAACAAAAAACTGATAAGCTCCATCACTTCCAGACAAACCGCCCTTTCCAATAATTATATTTGGTCTACTAGGGGTAAACTTAATCCAAGCCGCAACACTAAATTGCCCTAATGACCCGGCCGCTCCATCAAAATCAATAGTGGCATCGTCAGCAACAGCAACATAATCATTAATTCCATCAAAGTTCACAACAGAGCCTCTTTCAGTATCACTAACAATACTAGCACCCCCTGTAGCTGTTCCATCATTTGAAGCAACTTCATTATCCAAAAAATTGCCATCAAACTTCCAATATGAAATCAAATCAGAAGGCAAAACAGGCCCGCTACTAGTACAACTTGAGGTAACAAAACTCTGGCAGTTAGCATTACAATTTAATGTACCTCCTGTAAATCCTTGAGTAGAGCAGGTCTCACTTCCCAAATCACTGCCGTCACAAACTTCATTACCATTCTTTATACTGTCTCCGCAAGATTGAGAAGAAGTACAAGTCAACCAACCATTACATTGAGAATTGCATTGTTGTGTTCCAGAATATCCTCCAGTAGTTATCGTACAAGTCTGGCTATTACCATCACAAACCTCTGTTCCAGTTATCTGCCCATCTCCACAAACATCGCCGCTAGGGGGCGTCTGAACAATCTCACCAACAACAAAACTATCCGCAACATTAGCATTAACTCTCTCGCCCGCCTGGTTCAAAAATATTGGAGCCGCAGAAACTTTAGCAACATCATCAACATCCTGACACCCCCCGCTCCCATAAGGGATATTGGGAGAAGTCCTCGTCTCCAAAGGCTCAAAGTTCCCTCCGCTAAATATCTCCTCAGTAACACAACTATCTCCATTAGAATCTTCTATAATCCAATTCATACCCACAACCTCTGCATCTCCTGCTCCGCGCCTAACACTAAACTTAACATCTAAACCATCCCCATCATCAGGATTATCATCAACAATAACCCTATCTTTAACAATACTAAAACTCGTAGAAAACTGCCCAATATCAACGCTAGAAGAACTACTAAAAATAAACGGCCTCACAAAAAACCAAATTATGACAATCGCTCCCAGAGCAAGCAAAATTATCAAAACAGTCACTACTATGTCTGAAATTGCTTTTTTACTCATGGCAATTTTAGAGACAGAGAATTTAGAATTCTTTGTATCTGAAAGTCCTCTCTTTGCCATCCCTCTAAAAGAAAAAATAAATATAAAAACCTTCGCTTCTGAAAGAAGTGAAAGGGTTAAAGATTTGAAGAATCTTTAAATCTTCCCTATTCCAGAAACCAAGGCCTAGTAGTAGTATCTGTCTTGAAAAATTCCATCATCTTGTCAGCAACTTTTCTAGCTCCTTGTCCGTCCCTGCCCTGAACAGGATGAATTCCATCGCTCTTCCTAACATCGCTTTCAGATATAACATAACCACAAATCCAGTTAAACCCATCAGACCTCTGATTAATTCCATCAGCCCAGATATAAGGCCCCCATGAAAGCCAAGGAGCTGTGCCATCATTATAATTTAAGCTGCTGGAATCTCCATTAATCTGCTTTTCAATCATCCACTTCACAGCAAACCCTGTCTCATAGGCGTAAAACTCTCCGTTGTTAAAAGCAGGCCCAGCACTATCATCGGGAAAACTATTTCTATAAGCCCTCGTCCTGCTTGAGAAATAAGCTAACTTTAAATTTGGAAATTTGTCCATATAAACTCTAGAGATTTCCTCAATTCCATTCTGATAATCTTCAGCTGCAGTCAAAAAGTCTCCTCTTGGGTCGTCAGCGTGTTTCGCCCAGACTATCTGAACTTGATTCCAAGTAACTCCTGCATTAGCAAGCGCAGTACTTACGCTATTAGTCCAAACAGTATCAGAAGGGTCCCTCCATCTATCAATAACCATAGCAGGAGTAGCTCCATTAACCAAAACCAATTTAGAATTAACCTCTGGGTCTACCTGAGCCTTTTTTATAAATTCATCAAACTCATAATTAGTGTTTGAAACTCCTGAAGAAATCATAACAATCTTTCCGTTGACTAAATCAACATTGCCATTAGCGTCCAAAGGTTGAATGCTATTCGCAATGCTAACTCCCGCTCCCTCATGTGCAGAAGGCCGAATATTAACTCCGCCAGGATAAAGCCCACCTTCAAAACCAGCATAAGTCCCGCTTCCTAAATCGCTCAAAGGCGTAATACCAAAATCATCCAAACTACAATCAGCTCCATCGCTGGAGGTCATCGTAACTTCAACACATTGGCTATTCGGCTCTGTCAAAGCACATCTCCAGCCCTCTTCAATCTGACAAGTAGATGAACAACCATCTCCGTCAATTAAATTACCATCATCACACTGCTCATTGTCCAAAACACTGCCAATATTATTATCAACTCCGTCAAGGTCAGTATATCCATTGCCGCAAGAGAGAGCAACAATACACTCCCCAGACTGGCAAGTCCCGGAAGAGCAAGTCCCGCAATAAGTAGAAACACCGCAAACTGTCTGGGTGCCGCATTCATATTCTAAACTCTGGCAAGTATCTGTACATTCAGAACCCTCAACAAAATCAGAAGTCTTAACACTGTCAGAAACACCGCCCTTTATTAATTGCCCGCCAGCACTGGAAAAGACAGGCGCGATAGAAATCTTAACAACATCCCTAACATCAGAACATTCCACTAAACCCCCATAATCAATAACAAAAGTCTTAGATTCCAGTGGCTTAAGCTCCCCTTCCCCCAGCAATTGAGGAACAACACAAGTATCCCCTTCAGAATCCTCCAATACAACGTCTATTTCAACAACATCCACTTCTCCTGCCCCGCGCCTAACACTAAACTTAACAACTCCATTTTCATCGCTAAAGCTATCTTTAACAATGCTAAAGCTCGTAGAAAACTGCCCGACATCAACCTTTGAACTCCCGCTAAAAACAAAAACCTTCGCGAAAGACCAAATTATAACAACAGCCGCCAATACAAAAAGTATCAATAGCACCATAACAATTACCTCAAACAAACCTTTCTTATTCATCCCTATAAAAGAAAAAAGATAGTTAAAAACTTATCTCAAAAATCTAAGTTACTTTTTTATAGGTAAGATACATAGTATAATAATGAGTAGAAAAAATATGTTAATACTCCTGCAAATATTGAGGTGGTCTTTTTTATTATTAGCAATTCTGCTTTTCATCTGGCTTATAAAAAATCTATATGGAAAATAAAGTAAAAGACATAATAAGGATAATAGGATGGATTGTATTAATTACAATTATAATTGTTATTGCTTATCAGATAATAAAAGCAGTTATAGGAGGAACTTGGGAAACAGAAAATATTATTGTTGGAGCATTAGGTATAACCTTAAGCGGATTATTTATAATAGTTGGATTTCTTATAAGTCAGAGTAGGGTAATAGGAAGAATAGATGAAAGAACAAAGATTCTTGGAGAAAGTTTATCTAATCTAGGAAGAGATTTCAAAGAGCACATAAAAAGCCATAAATATACTAACAGGCTCAAATAATTGAGCAAGATTGTCTGTTAGTATACCCAAAAAAGCTACGCTTTTCTGGCACAAAAATCTCTAGATTTTTGTATTCGCGGAACACAAATAGACTGTTCAATTATTTATGTTCTGCGTTATAATCACCTCCATCTCACATCAACTTGATCAGTCCTCTCTCTCGGCTTAATATCAATCTCTTCAACAGAGTCTCTAACGCCTGCCTTATACATAAGCTCTCCTGTAAAAGCAATCATTGCTCCGTTATCAACTAACAAATCTTTTGAAGGGCAAAAAAACTTGGCGCCTCTTTCAGCACACATTATTTTGCACATTTCCTGCAAGCGCGAATTGCAGGCAACACCCCCTCCAAGCACGAGCTCATTTTTCCCAGTATGCGCCAGCGCCCTCTCCGCCGCCTCAACTAACATAGCAAAAGCAGTCTCCTGCAACGAAAAAGCCAAGTCCTTCAAATTCTCGCCTTTATCATAAAGCTGTTGTATTTTAGTAAGCATTCCTGAAAAAGAAACATCCATTCCCTTAATTGAATAAGGAAGTTCAATATATTTTCCGCCAACAGCCTCTTTCTCTAACAAAGGCCCTCCGGGAAAACCCAATCCACAATGCCTTGCAAACTTATCAATAAAATTCCCAACACCCAAATCCAGAGTTTCTCCAAAGACTCTATATTTCCCTCCTGAAAAAGCAATAATCTGCGTGTTAGCCCCAGAAGCATATAATAAAATAGGATCTAAGGCTCCAACACTCTGTCCAATCTCTAAATGTGCAATGCAATGATTAACCCCAATAATATCAACATCCAACTCACGCGCCTTCCCGCGGGCAAAATCTAATCCTGCTAACAAACAAGGAGCCAAGCCAGGCGCATTTGAAACAGCAATTAGCTCAATATTCTCCTCGGAAATTCCCCCCTCTAATAAAGCGCGCTTCCAAACATCATCACAAACCAAGCGATGATGCTCCGCACTCTTAACAGGAATTATTCCTCCTTCTGAAGTAGAATACATATCCCTAACATTACTCAATACTCTCCCTGAAGAAACAACTCCAACTCCAAAAGTATGCGCCGTGCATTCAATTCCCACGGTTATCATCCACAAACCAAAAAACAACAATTTATAAATTTAAGCCTAGTTTTGTGGGCATAATTTATTTTGGCGCATGAAAAAGGTGGGCAGAATGTGAGAAATTAGTGGATATTTTATATGAATAATTGTATTCCATCGTAAATAAACTTTAAACTTGCAAGAGCGATAAAAATAAGGACAACTTTCTTAAAGTTCTTTTGAGGTATCTTGTCTACAATCTTTCTTCCACTATAAGAACCAAGCAAAGCAACTACCAACAAAATAGGTATGAAATAATAAAATTGGCTTGATAAAAATCCACCTTTAAGATAAACTGGTATTCTTGTTAAATCAACTGCAAAAGCTATGGCTGCGGCTGTTGCAATATATACTCCTTTCTTTAAGTTAAAAGAGGTAAGAAATGCTCCTCTTAATGCTCCGCCTGTTCCAATCAATCCAGCCAAAAATCCAGACAACCCTCCTCCAACTATCGCATTTTTCTCTGAAGGTTTGAATTTTAACTCCGGCTTGAAAAATAAAGTAACTGAATAGATTAGTAAGAACACTCCAAGAATAAGTTTTAAGATATTTTGAGGAGTATAATTAACTAATAGAGCTCCTAAAATAGTTAATATGATGCTAGGGATTCCAAACAACAAAATTAATCTTTTATTTAAGCCATGTCTAAAAAATGTAATTCTTCCTAGGTTTCCAAAGATGTGAAGAAATGCAACTAAAACCAATGCTGTCTTGAAATCTACGAAGAATAAAGCTATTGGTAAAAAAATGGTTGAAGAACCAAAACCAGCCATAGTTCCAATTATCTCTGATAGAAATGCAAGAATAAAAAACAACACCTCATTCATGATTTAAACATCACAACTTCCTATAAAAATCTTTCATTCTAAAAATTGTTTTTACAATAAAATTTGTTACACAATTTGTCATAAAAAATGTAACACCTATTATCACAAAGTCCCTGCATTTTACCTCGGCTTATATTCCAACTCATAGGTCACAAAACCTTCGGTTTTAACCTCGCACTGAAGTGCGAGGCTTGCTTTGGTTTTGTGACCGCCGGAGAAATCCTCGTAAAGAAAACCTCGAATTAAAATACGAGGATTTCTACGAGCGTTAAATTTTGTGAGTTGGAATACTTGAGAGAGCTCTGCTCTCTCATTGAAATCTTCAACTCTTTGAGTTGAATGAGTCAGAGATTGAAAATCTCTGAAGCCGAGGTTTTCGCTGCTGGATAAAATTATCCTTTCAAAACATTTAATTAATCCATCTGTCAAATAACAAAATGGAAGAAGAAATCTACTTAGTCTATATGCTCGCAGGCCTCTCAAAAAGATTTGGAGGAAAGCCAAAAGGTCTGGTAAAAATAGGCCCTCAAGGAGAAACTCTCCTTGAGTATTCATTAAACCAAGCTCTCTCATCAAATCCCAGTAAAATAATCTTCATAGTAAGCAAAGAAACAGAAAAACCATTTAAAACTAAATTCGGAAATCAATATAAAGGAATACCAATTCTCTACACTATTCAAACATACAACAAAAAAGAAAGAGACAAGCCATGGGGAACAGCAGATGCTCCATGCTCAGCATCACATTTAATAAATAAAAAATTTATACTTTGCAATGGCGACGATATCTATGGAGAAGAAGCATTCAGAATACTCGCAGAACATTTAAGAGGAAATTCAGAATGTGCAACAGTAGGATACAAACTAAAACAGGTTCTTTCTAAGAATTCAAAAGTTAATAGAGGAATATTTGAAATAAATTTAAACAACACAGTAAAAACAATAACAGAAACTCCGGAAATAACCATGGACAACTACAGCTCAAAAGGATTGACAGAGAACACATTATGCAACATGAATATTCTTGCACTAAATCCTAATACACTAAATCATTTAAAACAGGCATTAGAGCAATTCAAAAAAGAAAACATAAATAGCAGAACAGCCGAGTGTTATATTACAACAGAAATAGGAAAATTAATAAAACAAAACAAAATCTCACTAAAACTTTATACAACGAATTCAAAATGGTTTGGCTTGACAAATCCTGAAGACGAAGAATCAGTTAAAGAACAATTAAAAACGATGAACTAATTTAACTCTCGTTCTAATTCTCCTCCATCAACAACAGCTCTTAAAGCGTCAAAAGGAATTTCTCCATCAGAGCTTCTCAAAGCTAATAATCTAACTTTAGCATGATGCCCCGCAATTTTCCGCCTCGCAATTTTATTCGCTATTGTCATGGACTTCCGATAAGCTTCTTCCTGGCTGCCAGCATAAACTCTCCTTCTTTTTGTACTCATCCATCTAAAAAAATAAAAAACTCCGCGATCAATTTCAAAACTCGCCTTGTATATCATCTTCAAGCCGACCTCATATTAAAAAATAATGAATCAATAAAATAAAAATCAAGCACTCTTACTTCTTCTTTTTCTTCTTCCTGCCGCCGCGAGACATTTTTGCTTCGCACACATTTCCTTTTCCATCAACATAGTAAAGGTATCCCGGCTTTCTCTTTATGACATTTTTTACAATTACTTTTCCCATTTCAACCTCCTTTCATAAAATATAACTTAATACAAGTCGCAAACTATTTAAATCTTTCCCAATTTTTCCCGACGACAATATTAACAACCTTTCTGTTCTTCTTACTCAAGGGAATCTCAATCAATTTTCTAAACCTCATAGAAGGAACAACCCTAAATCTAAATGGCTTAACAATGCCCCAATCCAAAACTCTATTCTTAGAATCAAGCCAAACAGCCAAAAAAGGAAAAAAGACAAACAAGGAATGAATAGCTCTCCTCTTTTCAGAAGAAAATTCAAAAAGTAAATTGCCAATCTTAGAAGAGCGGAACATCAATCCACTCGCACGCCCCAAAAGGCCAACTCTCCTGACAAAAACATCAATCACTTTAGTCCCAAAATAAATCTTCATCATGCTCAGCCAAACAACGCCTTCGCCTGGCTCATAACATGCTTCTCCAAAGCTTCCTTTCTCTTCTCAATCTCTTTCTCCCGCCTATCAAACTCTCTCTTCAATTTCCGCCCATAATCCTTCTCTAACCTTTCCCTCATCTCCTTCTCCTTAACAGCCAAAGCTCTGTCCAACTCCTGTTTGCTCTCATTCTTAATCTTATCAACAGAGGTAATAAACTCGTCATGCATCTTTTTCTTCATACTCTCAACTTCTTTCAAGAATTTCTCCTTGTTCTTCTTCTTCTGCTCCTCAAGCTCTTTCTTCTTATTTTCAATCTTAATTTTCTCATCAGCCAGATATTTATTCAATCTCTCCCTCTCGTCAGACAACTCTTTCTCATGCCTGCGAATAGAATCAATCTCAATTTTCAAAGCATCCTTCTTAGCGGAAAACTCCATATTCATTTTATCCTTAATTAATTTAGAATGCTCCTCAAGAGCTTTTCGCATGCTGGCAATCTTCCTCTCAAGAACCTCTTGCTCCTTCTTTATCTTCTCCTCTGTCCCTAACTTCTGTTGAACAAGCGCCTTCTCTGCTTTCCTAATCTCCTCCTTTAAGTCAATTCTCTTCCTCTCTAAATCATCATTCACCTCTTTCCTTCTGTTCTTAACATATTCATCAAGCTCCCTGCTCTTCTTCAATCTATTCTTTCTGGAATTCTCAATCCTAATGCTTAATTCATTATTTCTTTTCTTATACTCTCTGTCCAAGACATCCTCTTTCTCTTTAATCTTGCGGCTCAACTCCTTCTCCTTATTATTATACTTAGACTCCAATGTCGCTATCAGCTTCCTCCTGTCAGAGTGCAATCTCTTTGCATGCTCCTTAATCAGAGAATCAACAAGCTTCTTCTTCTCAAAATCCAGCCGAGACTGCAATCTTTCATTAAATCTCTCGCGAACATTCTTCTTCAACTCGTCTCTAACTTTCTCCTTGTAATTCTTGTGAAACTCATTAACCAGTTCAGCATACTTATCGGCAAAAATTTTCTCTCTCTCTTCCAAATCAGCTTTCAGCTGCGCATCCATTGCCATCTCCCGCGATTTCAATCTTTCCGTCAAATCGCCCTTAATCTCTTTAATAAACTCTCCATACTTGGCATCAACTAAAACCCCGACGCCAGCATCAACTTTTATTCCAGAAGCTTTTGTATGCCTGTGAAAATCTTTCTTTAAATCCAATAACTGCTCTTCCAGTTCAGGAATGCTCTTAACGTCCTCAACCTCTTCCTTGGAAAGCTGCTTTTTCGCCCCGTGAATTCTTTTCTTCTTCTCAAGATTTTTCTCAACTTCATCAATCTTTTTCCTTAGAAGTTCGTTGTCCTCGCTCAAGCTGTTTGACTTCTTCAATAACTGCTTTCCAGCCTCGCTCGTTATAACGCCCCTTGATAAATTATGCTTTATTTTATCTTTCAAAGATTCAATGTCTGCTTTTATCTCCGAAATAGCATCCACATCTTTAAGTTTAGACCGAATCAGTTTCTCTTCTGCCTCAAAGCCTCTGGTATCCAAAGACTCAAGTTCATGCCTCAAGCTCTCAAGCCGCGAAACTTTTTTGGCGAAATCATCAAACTCCTTCTTAACACTAGAACTGCTCTTAACTTTCTCGCTTGATTTTTTCGCAACTCTCCTTTTTTTAGCCATGCCTCACCTCTTTTCTATCAATCATTTTTTCTTTTTATACTCTTCGCTTTTCTCCTTCCCAAAATGATAGCCCTCGCTCTTCCACTTTTTCATCAAGGACTTCATCTCTTTGACACTCAAGCCCTCTAATTTATACTCTAAGCCGAAAGTATTATATCCTTCTCTTTTCCATCTATTCAACTCTCTAAGCATCTCCTTATGATTCTTTGCCTTATGCAATTTTCTAAACTCTCTAACTCTCTCTTTCTGCTTTTTTTTCAGTTTTTTAACATTAACTCTCGCCTCTCTTTCAATATCCCTCGGACTATGCCCTTTAGATTTTAGAATCCTCTCCTCCTCAAGCAAAAATTCCCTCTGCTTCCTCAACTCTGAAGCATTATATTTTCTAAGCTCAACAAATAATTTATCCCTGTCTTTTATCATAAAAACAAAAAAGAAAATTATTCCGACAAAGAAAAATAAAACAGCTCCTCCGATGATTATGAACACTCCAATGCCGCTTCCTGTAATGCTCCCAAGAATATTAAAGCTCTTTCCAGTAATTGTAAACAGCTGGCTTGAAGTTCCAACAGAACCCTGATACTTAGCAATTGAAGCAAAAACATAATCTCCTGGCTGAACATCTTCTGGCAAAGACAACGTTTTAGTAACCCTCGTCTGCTGGTCAACAACAACACTCTCTGTCTCTGTGCTCAATACAGTTCCGTCCAGACTATATAGAACATACTCCATATCAGCTTTGACAGTTCCTAATCCAGTAGTCGTTCCCCCTGAAACCAAGTCAAAGATTTTCAGCTGTGCAAGCATCCTGTCTCCTGCCTGAACACTCGTATATTGCGGGGGAATATCCAAATTAACGTCAACAATAACATTCCTTGATTCAACTTCAAAAATAATTGGAACAACACTCTCCTCATCCTTCTCGCTGACTTTTATTCCGCCGACATAAACCCCTGGCTCCAAATTCGCACTATTAAAATTTACGCTTATCTTTATGTCCTCGTTAACATCTAAAACAAAAGACTCTCTGTCCAAAGTAACTCCGGGAACATACAAAATCTCCAAACCTAATTGTCCCGCCTTATCGCTGGAAATAGTTATCGTCCTGCTCGTGCTGTCTCCCTGCTTTAAAGAAACCTTCAAGAGAACATTGCTTGTCTTAAAGCCGGAGATGTCAGACACAGCTCCTGTCACGCTCGCCGCTCCGGCAAAACTAAAGCTAAAAATACCAACAACTAGCAATACAACTAAAAAGATAATAATCTCTTTTCTTAACATTACTTTGAAAAGCAAAACACTAATTTAAACCTTGCGTTTAAATTAAGATATATCTGCTCTTAAAATTTATCATAAATCTATTAGTATTAACCAATGAGAAGATTTAAATACATAACTATTATAATGGTTATATGATACAAGAACTTAAAAAACCAGAATTAAGTAAAATCCTAAGCCCAAGAGAGCTGGAAGTAATTAAAAAAAGATTAAAGAATCTACCAATAAGCCAGACAGAAAGCAATTATCTAAGTCACTCAGTTAGGCCCAAACTAAAAGCTGCCCAAATTGTAAGCTCTATAAATCTCTTGTCCTTACTAGACTATAGAAGAAAAAAATACGAGCGCGATGAAAAAACACTAAAAAAAGAAATAATCTCCTCCTTAAATAATATAATTAAAAAAGTCAAAACAGTTATTATATATGGTTCTTATATAAGAAATTGCCATACAAACTATAAGGATATTGACACTCTAATAATCCTAAAAAAAAGAATATGGAAAACAATTCTTGAAAAAAGTAGATTAGAAAAAGATATTGAAAAGAAAAGTAGCATCAACATAGATGTCCATTTAGCTGCTCTAAAAGACCTAAAAGAGATATTTCCTTATAGTCCTTTATTGCAAACAGAATTAGAAACCAGAAAAATAATTTATGGAGAAATTGCTTTGCCAAAAAGAATAATTATTAACAAAACATACCTCTATAAAAAATTGCTTGAAATAGAACCAATAGTAGAACTAGGAAAAGATTTAGAGCCACGATACATTTATAATGCCATTAGAACATGTCTATCTATTGAATTATTTATTAAAAAAAAGATAAGCAACAGATCAATAATTAAGACAATAGAAAAAAACATCGGCAAGCTAACAGCAAAAAAAATTACAGAAAACAAAGCCAATCTAACTCAAATTGAGATATCATTAAAATATCTAAATTATTTATATAAAAGACTTGAGGAAAAACTGAAATGAATAAACAAAAACAGCTCGAGGTATTAGGCAAAATTATTGGTATTAATGCTGCTCATGAAATCATGATAAAATTTACAAACAAGCCAGAGTCGGTACAAAAAATGCAATCGGAAATAGACAATTATAACGATTTAAGTATAAAATTAGCAGAAGGAAACTGGAATTCTTCTGATTTGCTAAAAATAAAAGAAATTGCTGAAGATAGATGCAGAAAAAAGCTTAGGGAATATAAAGACATTAAAAACGAAAAATATAATTTTGTTGGAAATTATATTGAAGATATAATGAACAACTTAGAACTACAGTAAACTTATCATCTCGTCTTCCTCCGCCCCCTAAAAGACCTCTTCCCGATCATCCTCATTGCAGCAATTAAAGCAATCAATCCCAATATAACAACAGCCCCAACAATAATCCCAGTCGTCAGGGAAGAGCCCTCGCCAAACAAGCTCCTTGTTCCAACAATACTAAATTGCGTAGAAGAAGTAGCAAAAGCTCCTGGATAAACTATCTCCATCCCAAGAATGTACTTTCCAACAGGCAGAGCATCAGTCGGAAATTCCTTGATAAAATTTTTCTCTCCTAAAACAAAAAAAGTCTCGCTCTCCTCCCAGTAATCATTCCCTCCAAAGTCCTTTATGACATAAGTCGTAACAACATCAATTTTCTCCTGCGG
>CAZVKQ010000004.1:17769-18506 GCA_964626985.1 Candidatus Woesearchaeota archaeon
AACAGACCGCGAATCTCCTGATAAAGAAATAGAAGAATCAAACAAAAAGCCCTCGCTTCTGACGTCAATAACAACACCAACAGCCGCAACTTCCTGCGAGCCGACTTTAAAAACTATTCTCCCAACTTCAAGCCCGCTGGTAACAACCCCTACATTCAATGACACAACAGTAGACTCTCCTGGCCCCAAGATAATTTCGTCCTTGTCAACACTGGCCAGTCCTTCCAAACCCTCAACAGAAACATCAATTGTAACGCTGCTGCTCCCTAAATTTTCAACAAGCAAATTCCTAACATCACCTCTTCCAAGAATAACACTCATATCTAAAAAATCAGGCGTAACAACAACATTATAACCGCTGCTAACTGTTGTAGTAGTTGAAGTAGTGCCGGAAGAAGAGCTCGTGCTGGAAGAATCAGAAACAGTTCCATCAGCATTATAACTAACATGCTCAACAGTTCCGTCGTTTAAAATAGCAGTAGAGCCTTTCAAAGTCAGAGTCCCAGTATAGCTGACATTGAATAATTCTCCCCCTGTGCTGATTCCTGCCTGCGTACTGTCCAATCGCGACTCATAAACATAAAGATAATCTCCTTTCTGGTTGCTTCCAGAAGATGTCGTAAATCCGTCGCTCAAAATCGGAAAAAATGTCACCGCCCCTAAAGTAAAACTTGATTTGCTGAAATTCACTTCATATCCATACATATTGCTCGGGCTCGAAAGCTCAACAGTAATTA
>CAZVKQ010000004.1:18516-22407 GCA_964626985.1 Candidatus Woesearchaeota archaeon
TGGAGTTCACTGAAGTAACACTAACGCTATGAATCGCACTCACTCTAAAGCTAAACAAAACCATGCATAAAGCTACAATCAAACCTCTTTTCAACATTACAATATCAAACAATTAATCAATTTAAACCTTACTCTCTACCAAAGTCCATATACATTTATTAACATTAAACACTTCTTTAACTAATGCAAATAACATTTACAAGACACGCCGAAAAAGAAAAAACCGGCGAGGATCCCTTTCTAACAAAGAAAGGAATCAAACAAGCAAAGCATCTTTCTAAAAGACTTAAAAAAGAAAGATTTAATGAATTTTACTCTAGCGATCTAAACAGAACAAAACAAACTGCAAAGATTATCTCCAGAAAAATAAGAATTAATCCCAAAATAGAGAAATCTCTAAATGAATTCAAATCAGAAATACTAACAAAAAATAAAACAAAATGGAGCAAAGAAGAAAAGAGCCATTACAACAAGTTAACAGCCTTCCTTAAAAAAATACTAAAAAACCCACAAGATAAAAAGTCAATTCTGATAATAGCACATGGAATTACTAATAGAATTATTCTCTCTTACCTCTTAAATCTAAAACTAAAAACAACACTTCCATTCAGACAAAGCGAAGGAGCCATTAACTCAATTTACTGGGCAGATAAATTCAAGAACTGGAGATTAACAATTTGGAACGACAATAATCACATACCTAAAAAACTTAGGATTAAACAATAAATCTACAGCTCAGAACAAAACATTTATTAACCAACTGAATAATATCTACCTATGGAACAAAATCAAGTTTCATTAAATGAAATATACAAAGTCTTGCTGGAACTAAAGGGAAAGATGCAGAAAATGGATCAATATATAGAAGACCTGGAATTTGCTAGAAGAACAGAAGAGGCTTGGCAGGAGGTTGACGAAGGAAAATATACAGAATACAACTCTCCAGAAGATTTCTTGGCAACATTCAAAGAGAAAAATGCCTATAATAAAAGAGACTGATGTATTCAAGAAAACAAAAACAAGACTAGATAAATCTTACTTATATAGGCTTGAAAAGCTTATTAAAAAAATAATTGAAAATCCCAAAACAGGCAAACCAATGAAATATAGTAGAGTTGGTACTCGAGAAGTCTATCTTGCGCCATTTAGAGTTTCATATTCATATAACAAAAGTGAAAATATCTTATTATTCCTAGAAATTTATCATAAAAGAAAACAATAAAATCTACAACTCAACAGCACTCACAACAACACTACAACTATTTGGGCTTATATAGTAAACCAACTTAGTTTTTCGGTTGGTTTACTAGACCTCAAGAACTTTCAGTTCTTGATGGCTGTCAAGAATTCAACAGTAAGAATTCTTGAAGCAGCGGAGCAATTAAGTAACCGAAGAATTTAATTGGTCTGCTGTATTTATGTTCTCCGTTATACTTCAAGTGATGATACTTTATATAGGAAAGATATAAATATATTTAGAATTTAGTTAAAATCGGCTTTGTAGTTTAATGTATAATGATATTTTTGAATAAAGAATTTGGCGCAATTATCGAATTATTAAAAAAACAGAATGTTTTTTACGTATTAGATTTAGCTTGTGGCAGTGGACGGTTTTCTGTACCTTTGTTGAAGATTGGAGCGAAGGTTAAAGGAGTGGATTTAGTTAGACCATCTTTAACTGACAAAAATTTTAGTTTCATTAAAAAAGATGTTAGGGACTTTAATTTTAAGAGAAAATACGATTTAATAATTGCATCTTTGTTTTTGCATTTCTTTTATAAAGATAAGTCTATAAAATTAATTAATAAGATGAAAAAAAGCGTTTTTGAGGAGGGTTTAAATTTTTTAGTTTGTATGAGCGATAAGGATGATTTGGCTAAAATTGATAAGAGCAAATTTTATCCTTCCTTAGAAGATTTAAAAGAGATTTATAACGGTTGGGAAGTTCTTTTTGAGAAACAGGGAGAGACCCCCCTTGAGAATCATGATAATATTAGCCCCATAAACATAATTTAATTCTTTTTTTGGTTAGAAAGAGAAAGAATTAAGCGCGGCACCAATCAAAATAATTATAAAACTCGCAAGAATCCCATCTATACTAGATAATTATGTTTTTACAAACTGCTCGCGCTCACTATCACAGAACAGGCATTCGGCGACGGCTCATTCTCAAACTCATCCCTGCATTTAATATAATAGCTCTGTGTCGTCTTCCATTCGGCGAAGTGCATTCTGTCTCCAGTAGTCTTCAGCATCCTTATCACATCGTCAAATACAAACTTACAGCACTGCAAACTATAAGCGCAAATTGCATCTTCTGAAGTTATAACTTTCAAAGCATCCTCACTCTCATCTCTGTATACTCTCGTAACTCTCGGCGCCTGCCTGTCAACAAAAACAGTAAAGCCAGTAACAGATTCAGCCGCGTTTCCTCCAGCATCAATAAACCTCAAATGATACTCATAACTTCCCGGAGTTAAATCAAGAGGCTGCTTATGCTCAAAACTATCTGTCTCAAACATTGCAATAAACGAATCTGTCTCGCCTGTTGGAGAGAAGTAACAGAACGCCCTGCCCTCGTTAGCCCCATCGTCTGTCCTCGCCTCTAAATTAACAGTTATAACATCTGTTGTCCCGAATATAGTTCCGTTAGGTGCAAAGCTCAAAATATTCAAAGACTGCGAACCTCTTAATATCAGTTCAACACTCGCCGTATTTGTATTCCTTTCATTATCTCGCTTATCAGGCAAGTCCCGACATCTAAAGTAAAACTTGTTATCAATCTGATTCTGTATTCCTGTCAGCTCTGAAGAACAAGTATAGGTCAAATCAGAGTTTATCTGATAAGTTTCACTGTTGCATGTCATCTCATTCTCCATATCGTCATAATCCTTGTCTATCCTGCTCCATTTGCAGTCTGCCGGCTCATTCACATAAACTTCTATTGGCACTCTATCTGCATTAAACTGCACTGGGCTGTTCGTCTCAATTGAAGTTGACTCTATTATCGGAGGTGTTGTGTCAGGGCTCTCATCAACACAGAAGTTGAAAACAAACGCGTCCTCGTTAAAGTTTCCATTAGCATCCTGACATCTCACAAACAAGCTGAACGCTCCATCGTTCTCCAATACTGGAACAGCTCCTGCCTCACTTGTATCAGGCCCAGGAAGTTTCATTCTCTGCGTATGATTCTGCAAAAAGTAATTTGTATCCCCAAAGAAGAACTGCATCTCTTCAAAAGTCGCATTCCTTGAATAATCAACTTTACACTGCGCCGGCTCGTTCGTCGTAATTCCGAATTCTAAAGGCGTATATGCCTGCAAACATCCATCAGACGCCCCAGACCTAATAATCTTAACCCCTCTATTTGGAGGTCTAATTGCATTATCAGGAGCATATCTCAAATTATCTGGACTCAACGCACTCTCCGAAGGCTGAATCGTCGGCGAAGTAACATCTTTAGGATTCACCCAAACACATTTCTCCTCCACTGTCCCGCCATTCACAATCTCGCACGCCTGCCCCAAACTCTTGCATCTATATTCAGTACAAGGCCTAAATGGATCTTTATTGCATTCCTCACACTTGTTCCCCCCAGTAGGAGCTTCCCACGGCAAACACTGAAATGTCACAACTTTCTTTGATTCTTTTTTATATGTGAAAATGAATATTGCTGCTGCGACGCCGATTCCTGTAATAACTCCCAAAGACTTTCCAGAAAGCCCTAAAAACTTTCCATTGCCAACTAATCCTGTAACAGCACCCCCTGAAACAGCTCCTCCTAAAGAAGCAAGAGCCAAAGAATTAGTTAATCTATCATCTAAACCTAGGAACCCTCCAATCACTTTAATTCCGCCAGCAACAATTCCTCCCCAAGCCAAACACGCAACT
>CAZVKQ010000005.1:0-1766 GCA_964626985.1 Candidatus Woesearchaeota archaeon
AATACGTTTCGTTATTAAAGAGATTAACAAGAAATGGAGAATTTGAAAAATATCATGATTCTATAAGTCAAGCACACGAAAAACTAGAAAGTTTCAGAAAATACGTTGAACAAAGAACCCAGGAGCATAAAAAATGAAATTCGTCCGCCAAGATTCGCACAGATTCAGTAAAATCGGGAAGAACAGGAGGAAATTACAAAAGTGGAGAAAGCCGAAAGGCCGCCACTCAAAGATAAGGCAGAAGAGAAGGTCCTATCCAACGTCTCCGACAGTAGGTCACAAGTCACCGAAGAAGCAAGAAGGCAAAATAAAAAACCTAACTCCAATAAAAATTGAGAACTCATCTCAATTACAAAAAGTAGCAGAAAAAAACATAATAATCCTCTCCGGAAAGTTGGGAGCAAAAAAGAAAATAGAGCTGATAAAAAAAGCAGCAGAAAAAAACCTCAAAATATTAAACTTAAAGGACAATAAAAAATGAAACTTGAAAACAAAAAACGACTCGCTGCAAGAACATTAAACATAGGAGTAAATAGAATAATCTTTAACACTACCCGTCTCAAAGAAATCAAGGAAGCCATAACAAAGCAGGACATCAAAGACCTGCTGAAAGACAAAGCAATAGCAATAAAAGAAATAAAAGGTTCAAGAAAAATAGTAAAAAGAAAAACACGAAGAAGACAAGGTTCCATAAAGAAAAAAGTAAAAAAAACAAAGAGAGAATACATAACTCTAACAAGAAAGCTAAGAGCTTACCTCGCACATCTAAAAAAAACAAATCAGCTTACACAGGAAGACTTCCAGGAATTAAGAAAACAAATCAGGGCGAAGCAATTCAGGTCGCTAAGTCAATTAAAGGAGAAGTTAAAATAAAATGCCAAAAACACCAAGAAAACGCAGACTGAAAGCAAAAACAGACTACAAAGCAAGGTTAGCCCTGCTCAAATCAGAGAAGCCAAGACTGGTTGTAAGAAAAACAAACAGATATATAATAGCGCAGATAGTGGAATCAGATATAGCCCAAGACAAAACCATAATAAAATTCTCATCAAAAGACTTATTAACAATGGGCTGGCCAAAGGAAAAGGCCGGTTCTCTAAAGTCATTACAAGCATCATATCTCACAGGATTTTTCCTCGGGAAATCAGCAAAACAAAAGATAAGCAAAGAATTAATATTGGATATCGGAATGCACCGCTCAATACCAAGCTCAAGAATCTACGCAGTTTTAAAAGGAGCCCTTGACGCAGATTTAAAAATATCACACAATAAAGAAATACTCCCGACAAATGAGCAGCTAAATGCAAACCCAGAACTAAAGAGAATAGTGGAGGCAATAAAGGAGGGGAATAAGGGATAGGGGTTTTGGACTCCTAGAACCTTTTTCCAAAAGGTTGTAGATGGCAGAAAAAGAAACAAAAAACGAGCCAAAGGATTTGATTGAGCCAACTCCAGAAGAAATAGAAAAGTTAGAGAGAACAAGATTGAAAGAATTAACAAGGGAAGAAAAAGAAAAACAGTCCAGAGAAAGAGAACTAGACTCTTGGATTCCTAAGACAGAATTAGGAAGGCAGGTTAAGTTAAAGAAAGAAACAAATTTTGACAAAATACTCCAGGACAAAAAAAGAATTCTTGAGCCGGAAATAGCAGATACTCTTCTGAAGCTTGAAACAGATTTGTTGTTAATCGGGCAGGCAAAAGGAAAATTCGGCGGAGGAAAAAGAAGGGCATGGAGGCAGACTCAAAAGAAAACGCAGGAAGGAAAC
>CAZVKQ010000005.1:1776-22079 GCA_964626985.1 Candidatus Woesearchaeota archaeon
CATTTTAACTTTCTCGTCAATGGCAGCTGTTGGAGATAAGAAAGGCCACGTCGGTATAGGCTATGGAAAATCAAAAGAAACTCTTCCGGCAAGAGAAAAAGCATTGAGGCAGGCAAAGTTAAACATAATAAAAGTTGAGAGAGGTTTTGAAACTCAAGAAGCGGAAAAGAATGACCCTCACACAATTCCATTCGTCGTTGAAGGAAAATGCGGAAGCGTCAGAATAGAATTAATGCCTGCTCCGAGAGGAACAGGCCTCGTGATAAGCGACGAATGCAAAAAAATCCTGAAGCTGGCAGGAATAAAAGATGTTTACTCAAGAACAAGCGGGCAGACAAAAACAACATTTAATCTGGCAAAGGCTTGCATCAATGCACTTGAAAAAACGAGCAGGATTAAATATAAAGGAGAAGCAGAATGATAATTGCAGTCAGAATTTCAGGCATGGTCAACATGAAAAGGTCAACAGAAGAATCTCTATATAGATTAAGGCTTAGAAGAAAATACTCTGCAGTTCTAATAAAACCGACAGTAGAAAATCAAAAGCTTCTCAAGAGATTAAGAAACTTCATTGCTTACGGCGACATTAACAAGGAAACTCTAAAAAAACTAATAGAAGAAAGGGGGGCTCCAAAAAACAAAAAAACAAAACTCTCTCCAGATAAGATAATAGAAGACTTGGAGAAAAAGAAGCCGCAGGATTTAGAAATAAAGCCTTTCTTCAGACTGCATCCTCCAAGAGGCGGAATAGATTCAAAAAAGCATTTCGGAACCTCAAAAAAAGCAGTCTTAGGAGACAATAAGGATAAAATAAACGATTTAATTAGGAGAATGTTATAATGGCGACGATGTGGGAATGCGAGTGCGGCAATACAGAATACGGAGAAAACCCGCCGTTAAGATGCAGGGAATGTAGCCTAGTCGGCTCTTTCTTAAAGTTGTCGGATGAAGAAGCAGAGGAAAGGGAAGCAGAAAACATTCTATCAGCAAAAGGAGGAGAAGATGAAGATTAAAAAAAGAAAAAAGGCAACAAGATTTAGGGGCTCACACACTCATGGCCGTGGTTTCAAGAAAAAAGCAAGAGGAAAGGGCCATAGGGGAGGAAAAGGTATGTCTGGAACAGGAAAGCGGGCAGACCAAAAGAAAACATTAATCCTAAACTTAAAAGAAAAATACTTCGGGAAATCAAAGACTCTAAGAAGAAAACAGAAAATAAAACTGAAATCCATAAATCTAGACCAGATTCCCAAAGACAAATCTGATTTCAGAGGATACAAAATTCTCTCAAGAGGAACGCCAGAAAAAAATCTAAAAATAAAGGCATCAGCAGCATCAAAAGCAGCAATAGAAAAAGTCAAACAAGCTCAAGGCGAAATAATCTTGGGCAAAAATTAAAAACCAATTTAAACTAAAAACAGCATGGCATTAAACATAAGAGGAATACTCTATAATCTTCCAGAAGTAAAGCATCCTGTTGAAAAGAGATTAAGCTTCAACGCAAAGCTGAAGTGGACAGCAATAGTCTTGGTTTCATTCTTCATTTTAGCAAACATCTCTCTATACGGCCTGGCACAAAATTCCTTGGCAAGATTTGAATATCTTGCCTTAATTTTAGGAACAGAATTCGGTTCAATTATCTCCTTAGGTATAGGCCCGATAGTCATGTCATCCATTATATTGCAATTACTGGCCGGCTCTGGAATTTTAAATATAGATACTAAGACTCCTGAAGGAAAAAGATATTTCCAAGGTCTTCAAAAAATAGGAGTAATATTCTTCATAATTTTTGAAGCTCTCGTCTATGTTCTAATGGGCGGTTTGCAGGCAGTTCCAGGCTTTACAACAATAGTCATAGTCCAATTAATTCTTGGCGGTCTGGCAATAATGTTTATGGACGAAGTAACGCAGAAGTGGGGATTCGGCTCCGGAGTCTCTCTGTTCATCTTGGCGGGCGTAGCTTGGAGATTATTCACCGGGCTGTTCCAGTTCGTAGGCCCTGCAGGAGAGAACTGCCTTTTAGACTTCACAAATACCCCCTGTGCAGGAAATATTTTGATAATACTCCAGTCAGTTATTAACGGAGTCCCGTCAGAAGCTCTTCTTGCAGTAATTGCGATAGCAGTAACAGTTTTAATATTTTTAGGAGTAGTCTGGGCGCAGTCTCTGAAAGTTGAAGTTCCATTAACATACGACAGATTAAGGGGCTACGGAATTAAGTGGCCTCTTGCCTTCTTCTACGCTTCAGTTATTCCGGTAATCTTAGTCTCTGCGTTGGCGGCTAATATTCAGTTATTCGGAGGTCTCTTAGAAAACTGGCTCGGAAGGCCAACTTTCCTCGGCGGCTTCTCCCAAGGAGTCCCAATTTCAGGCTTGGCGTTCTGGATTGGCTTCACAAATATTCCGGAAGCAGTAATTAGGGGGAGCTTTCAGCAGATTTTTATCTGGCAGAGCATTGCTCACTTATTATACTATATGACGTTTTCAGCAATCTTCGCAGTCTTCTGGATAAAAACATCAGGAATGGACGAAAGCTCTCAGGCAAAAAACATCATGGCGTCTGGTTTGCAAATCCCCGGCTTTAGAAAAGACCAGCGAATTTTAGAATCAATATTAAAAAGATACATTCTTCCTCTGACAATAATGGGCGGTCTGGCAGTCGGCCTGCTGGCAAGCACTGCAGACCTGTTAGGAGCATTAGCAGGCGGAACAGCAATCCTTCTCGCAGTAATGATAGCTTACCAATTATTCCAGAACATCACGCAGCAGCACGCAATTGATATGCACCCAGCCCTAAGGAAAATTATGGAATGAACATCTTCCTAAATAATTCTCGTCAGCTCGTAAAACAATCTCTTCCTTATCATTATCATAATTTCTATTATCACAGCCAAAGCTAACAACCCCTCCAAGCCACAAAGTTAGAGTCACGGCTACAGCAGTCCTGCTTGCCCTCTCAATAATATAATCTCTTTCCATTTTGCCAGTTTCTCTAAATTTATTATTATATAAATCTTCGCTTCATGAAGCGAATGAGTTAAAGATTGACTAAAACCAGAGAAATAGTCAATCTTTAACCTTACCTTTATATACTCCAATCTCTGTTTCTTTAAATGGTCTTAGAAACAATCTCAGAATTTGCAATGCAGAGCCCCAAGCTCTCAATAATAGTTTTCTCGTCGGTAATCTCTCTCTTCATAACAATAGTGAATTTTTTCATGTTGGATAAAGACAGATTAAGAGAAATAAAGAAGAGGCAGAAAGAACTCCAAGGAGAGATAAAAGAACATCAAAAAGCAGGTAATTCAGACAAGGTAATGGAACTAAACAAAGAACTAATGTCCTACATCCCAGAAACATTTAAACATTCTCTAAAGCCAATGATAATAACATTAGTCCCAATTCTTATACTCTTCACATATATCAGAGGTCTTTACGCGGAAACAACATTAGCATCAACTTGGTTTTGGTGGTATCTTGGCGGAGCAATCTTCTCAAGCATAATCTTCAGAAAAGTCTTCAGACTGCCTTAATCACTTAATATACTTCTTCAATTCCTCTCCATGCAGTCTAACCAGCTTTTCATCGCTCGTTTTTATATAGCAAACATCAAATCTGCTCACATCAAAATTCTTCCCTAAAACATCTTTAAATATTTTCAGTCCAAATTTAATGCTCTCTTCTATGCTCATGCTTTCGTCAAAGTCTTTCCTCAAAATCTCCTTAATTTTCTCATCATTCTCTCCAATAGCATTCGCCTTATAAGCAAAGAAATTCCCAGTAACATCGCTCGTATACAAATGTCCTCTCCCCTTATTAACGCCCGCCAATAAAATAGCGACGCCAAACGGCCTTGCTCCCCCATACTGTGTGAACATCTGCTTTCTGTCAGCAATCATTCTTATAACAGAGATCGGCTCAACAGGCGAAT
Source organism: Candidatus Woesearchaeota archaeon (assembly GCA_964626985.1). Classification (GTDB taxonomy): domain Archaea; phylum Nanobdellota; class Nanobdellia; order Pacearchaeales; family GW2011-AR1; genus CAZVKQ01. The sequence continues at coordinate 5,705 of CAZVKQ010000005.1, forward strand.
CAAAAGTAACCCTATTCTGCTGCGCCAATACTTGAGCTTGGTCAACTAAAATCCTTGCGTCAGATAAAATTCCAGCCGCAGTTAGAACTATATGCACATCAACCTCAAAAATCTTATTCGCAGATTCAGGAGCAATTAGCTTATCTCTGATTCTTTTGTCAGCAACAATAACTATACCATCTTTACAGCTCATTCCGACAGAAGCGCTCCCTAAACGAACAGTCTTCTCAGCATACTCTACTTGAAGCAAATGCCCATCAGGCGAAAACATAGTCGCTGCTCTGTCATAGCCCATTGCCTGATGCTGCATTTCTGTCGGCGTATCTAGAAACTCCTTATTACAACCTTAAAATCCAGCTCTATATAAAACTATCTATAACTATAATCCCTGCGCCTTCCAAATTCTCCGGGCGCCCAATTAAAACTCAAAACTCCATCCATCTGCTGTAAAATAAAATTATAAGTGGTTCTCTCAATAGCAAATCTCCTAAGACAATCTCTAACCTGGTCGCTCAGTCCAGGAGCCCTATTAATTTCTCTAAGAATATTAATCAGTTCACTTGATGAATCCTTTCCCATAAAACTATTCCACACCTTTATTATTTAAATTTTTCCAAAAACAAAACTATCTCCTCTACAACATTCCCAACAGAAATACCCCCAGAATCTATAACCAAATCATAATGAGATTCATCCCTATGGTCAATATCATAATATTTTCTATATCTCTTAGCATCTTCCTCTTCTCTCCTAACAATCTTTTCTTCTAATTCTTTCAAAGATAAAATATTTCCCTCATTTCTTTGTTCTTTCAGATTTTTATCTTGCAAGTCTTTCCAGATTCTTTTAGCACCTTCCTCAGGGCTAACCTTAATATAAATCTTTATTGAATCAGGTAAAAAATAAAACTGCGTCCTCCCTTCAACAATAACTTTTCCTTTCTCACCAATTTTCTTTGCAATCTCCGAAGCCCCCCTATCAACTTCAACATCAGTCTCAGGATTATCTTTTGCATACTCATTCAATTCTTCCAAACTTATTCCTTTCTTTCTAGCTAAATCTCTCCTCATCTGTCCAACACAAATACTAGAACAATTCAACCTTTCAGCCAACATCTTTGCAGCACTACTCTTCCCGCTCCCCGGATTCCCAGAAATTGTGATTATCATAAAATAAGCATAACTAATATTATATAAACTCTTTCAATAACAATATTTATAAAACTTCCCTAATTTAAGTCCGCATGCCAAATGTAACAGCGCGAATAAAAATAAAAGACAAGCACTACGAAATATCAGTAGATTTAGAAGAAGCCCTAAAAATAAGAAACGAGGACTCAAAGGCAAATATTATGTCAGCACTCCAATCTCCAAAAATCTTTCACGATTTAAAAAAAGGAGACATCGCCTCACAGTCGGACTTAAAAGAAGCATTCAAAACAGCAGACGTCTACGAAATAGCCAAAAAAATAATCCAAAAAGGTGAAGTCCAAAAAACCCAGGAGTTTAGAGACGAGCAAAGAGGGGAAAAAGTAAAGCAAATCTTGGCACTCCTGCAAAAAAACGCAGTAGATCAAAACGGCAATCCATATACAGAAGAAAGGCTAAAAAGGGCAATCAACGAAGTCCATTACAGCTTTGACAGCAGGCCTGCAGAACAGCAGCTCCCAGAACTAGTCCACAAACTAAAAGAAATAATACCTATAAAGATAGAAACAAAAAGAATCAAATTAACAATCCCTGCGCAATTCACAGGCCAGGTTTATGGTCTATTGCAAAGCTACAAGGAAAACGAAGAATGGCTCTCAAACGGCTCTCTTCAAGTTATAATAAGCATCCCTTCAGGAATGCAGATAGACTTCTACGAAAAGCTCAATGACATCACCCATGGCGCAGTCCAATCCGAAGAGCTCAAGGAAAACCAATAAATTTAAAAACCACTTCTCCCAACAATTTACGCTAATAACACTTAGAATTATTATTATAATGAGAAATGAAATTAACGAGGCACATGAAGCCGAAGAAGTATATTCTTCAGATTTTACAGAACCAGTTAAAAAAAGAAAGCTGGTTGTACCAGGAGAAGCCATAGTATCTGGAGAAGACTATCTGCCAGGAGAAGGCGCGCGAAGAGTAGGCGATCAGATTCTAGCTTCAAGATTCGGCCTTGCAGAAGAGCAAGGGCGTGTAGTTAAAGTAATTCCTCTTTTCGGAGCATTCATCCCAAGAAGAAACAATGTGGTAATAGGAAGAGTAACAGATATAACAAACAGCGGATGGCTCGTCGATATAGACTACGCAATCTCCGGCTTTTTGCCTATAGAAGAATCTCCAAGATTCATCAACAAAAGCGAGATGGACCAATTCCTTGCAATAGGCGATGTTATATCAGCAAAGATTTGGTCAGTAAAACAGAGAGGCATAGACTTGGCAATGAAAGGCCGAGGTTTAGGGAAATTAGAAGATGGCTTCATCTTCAGAATAATTCCTGCAAGAGTCCCCAGAGTAATAGGCAGAGAGGGCTCAATGATAACTCTGATAAAAGAAAAAACAGGATGCAACATAACAGTCGGCCAAAACGGCTGGGTCTGGCTCAAAGGCGAATCAACAGACTCTGAGATAAAAGCCAGAAAAGCAATAGAATTCGTCGCAGAAAAAGTCCTCTTAGAGGGACTAACAGAAAAAATGGAGGAATGGTTTGAAAACTACAAATGAAACCTACATTACCATTACTGCATCCAGGCACTGAAGTTTGTGTTAATAGAGAAAGATTTATAGTTTCAGAAATTGATAATAGTGGTAGAAGTCCAATGTTGGTATTGCTCAGACCCAAACTAACAGAATTAATTTCCTACATTGCATTAAGCCATTTCGCAGTAAATTTAAAAAAAGATGAAGTGTTTCTTGGATATGATGAAAGAGAGTGTCATACTGGAATTTACACTAAAGATAATAACCCTCCTAAATTTGAGCAAGCAAGAACTCCCATTGAATTTGCTTTACAATAAAATGAAAAGAACAGACGGCCGTAAAAACAATGAACTAAGGAAGATTACAGCAAAGGTAGGCATAATACCAAATGCAGATGGCTCAGCACTATTTGCCTTCGGAAAGACAATTGCAATCGCGGCAGTTTACGGTCCGAGGCAATTGCATCCCCAGCATATGCAAAATCCAAGCACAGGAATCTTAAGATGCAACTATGATTTACTAAGCTTCTCTGTCGCAGACAGAAAACGCCCGGGCCCAAGCAGGCGCTCCCAGGAAATCTCAAAAGTGACAGAATGGGCTTTATCCCCTGTTTTAGATTTAGAGCAATTCCCAAACACAGTAATAGATGTTCAAATATATATACTGCAGGCAGACGCAGGAACAAGAACAGCAGGAATAAACGCCGCATCAATGGCCCTTGCGCACGCAGGAATTCCAATGCGAGATTTAGTCTGCTCATTAGCAGCAGGAAAACAGGACAAAGAATTAATTCTGGATTTAACTAAAGAAGAAGAGGATTTTTCCGATGGAGAGGGAGCAACAGACTTCGCAATAGCCAAAGTAGCCAACTCCGACGAATTAACTCTTCTTCAAATGGACGGAAAAATACAGCCGGAATTAGTCAAGGAGCTTTTAAAAACTTCCTTAAAAGCATACGAGGAAATTTATGAATCCCAAAAGAATGCGCTGAAAGAAATATTTTCATCAGAGGAGGAGAAACAATGAGCTCAATGGAAATCTCAAACATAACGAGAGAAAAACTAATTAAAATGTTCTCAGAGAATAAAAGATTTGACTCTCGTTCCCTGACAGACTTTAGAGAACCAGAAGTTTCTTATGATGTCTCAAACAAAGCAGAAGGTTCGGCAAGAGTTAAATTAGGAAAAACAGAGGTTGTCGTAGGAGTAAAGCTGGCTCCAGGAGAGCCATATCCAGATTCTTTAAATAAAGGAAATCTAATGGTTTCAGGAGACTTGCTTCCATTAGCATCTCCAAGATTTGAATCAGGCCCTCCAGACTTCGCAGGAATAGAGCTTCCAAGATTAGTAGATAGGGCAATAAGAGAATCAGGAATGATAGACTTTGAGAAACTCTGCATAAAAGAAGGAGAGAAAGTCTGGACTATTTTTATAGACATTTATCCAATTAACGACGACGGCAACTTAATAGATGCGTCTTCAATCGCCGCTCTGTTAGCTCTAAAAAAAGCAAAAATCCCGGTCTTAGACAAAAACAGAAACATAGACTTCAACAAGGAGCCGGCAGAACCCCTGCCAATATACAAAGAAATCTCGCCAATATCTTTCAGCTTCTACAAGTTTGGAGAGCATATAGTTTTAGATCCGACAAGAGAGGAGGAAGAAGCGGCAGAAACAAGGATAACCTTCGGAATTTCAAAATGGAGCTCTCAATACATGCTGAACTCCTGCCAAAAAGCAGGAAAAACTCCCCTGTCTCAAGAAGACATAGAAAAAATTATGGATATAATCCCAAAAAAATTTGACGAGCTCAACCAAAAGCTTAAAAAGTATCTATAAATTCTATCTACTATGGAGCTAAAAACAAAAGAAAACTTCACAAAATATGAAATCGCCAGAATAATCGGAGCAAGAGCCTTGCAGATAGCAATGGATGCGCCGCTGCTTCTAAAAATCCCAGAAGAAAGATTAAAAGAAGTTAATTACGACGCAATAAAGATAGCAGAGCTGGAGCTTTCAGAAGGCGCACTCCCAATATCAATTCACCGCCCGCTCCCAAGAAAAGCTAGAAGCAAGTTATCAGCAATAAAGGAAGACAGAGTCAGCGATGAAGAAATAATTGAGAAAGCCCAGGAAGTTGAAAAAGAAATCGCAGAAGAAGCGGACGAATTAGGATTCGTGGAGCAGGACGAGGAAACAGAAGACATCGGCTCAGCAGGCTCCAAGTCTGACGAAGAGCAGTAATTTCTGAAATTATTTATCAGTTTCGCTTTTCTCATAAGTAACTTAATACTTGAAAAATTTTGTGATTGATGTATTCTTTTCAGTTTAATATGATATTCTTAAAAGATATAAACCAAGAGCCAATTGAGGCATCATACGAATTCACAGTTGTTTAAAGAGACAACAAAAATTTAAGCGTAAACTAAGCATAAATTTCAATCACTTTTGCTTTTACTTTATATTTTTTAATTAAATCGAAGATTTCTTTTTTATTTTGTATAGGAATCATAACAGAGCTCTTTCCAATCTTTTTTCCCTCAAGCTTTTCAATTAAGCCACTATATTCCTTGCCTTTAGATTTAAATCCATATATCTTGTTTAAGAAAGCACCCCTATTTTTAATTATCTTATCCCATGAAATTATCAGTTGCTTTCTCCCAGTTATATCAGTTGAAACAAAGTTTCCATAAAAAACAATTCCATCACTTTCTATGCTTGGTTTCAAATCAGGCCAATTTTCTAATTTATCTATTATTAAATTTATTTTATTGCTGATTCCTTGATTTTTAAAGATGATTGATTCTCTACTTTTATAAAAACTTTCAAGTATATCTTTTATCTTTTCTTTCAGTTTAATATCCTCTTTTATTAAATCAATAAATATATCAATATCGCTGTCTTTTTTTGCATCTTCCCTTGCTACGCTTCCAAACAAAATCACTCTTTTTATTTTAGTTATACCATTCAATTCCTTTAATAAAAAAGATACAAAATAGCTTACATAGGATTTATAACTGCTCATCTTCTATCTCCTTTTTTATATCTAAATATTTATTTATAAGATCATTTAATAGTTCTTCAGAAGCTTTCTTGCCATAAGCAAGATTATCTCTATTTGACTCTATATAGTTGGCAGCATCTAATATTTTATCTATTTTTTTTATTTCTTTTATATCCCCAACAATCTTATCAGATAAAGATTTTTTGATATTATCTTTACTTTTCTTTAATAGCCTGTGATCAATCTTAACTCCTGGCTTAAGGATATTCCTATTTTTTAGATATCTCTCAAGTAACTGGGTTATTCCAACTGATAAGCAAAAAGCAAGTCTTTTTTGATGAGAGACAATTCCCTTGGGGTCTTGCAGAGCAGAATCAATCTCATCTTTTACTTCATCAATCTCCTCTTCAACCTCTTCTTTATTTTTTTGTTTTTCCATATTAAGACACTTATCTTAATCTAATTAAGACATTTGACTTTAAATATCTTTCTATATTAAGACACTTATCTTAATCTAATTAAGACATTTGACTTTAAATAAATAATCTTAAGAATTCGCCATTGTTTAAAACCTCAAAGTACATTAATATATACATAATTTAAAAGTTTTATTTTATTTATATATCTTTCTATAATAATCGAAAGATTTATATATTAACTACTTATAAAATAAATATGAAAAAAATAGAACTCGTATATAGAAAACTGCTGGAAGAAGCAATTGAAAAGAAAAATCGTAGTTTAACTCAGACAGAAATTTCATCCTCTCTTAAAATATCTTTAAGCACAGTGAACTTAGCAATAAAATATCTTGAAGAAATGGGAGCTGTTAAAATAAAAACCCGCTCTCTTGAAATAATATCTCCTAAAAAAATAATTCTATATTGGGCTTCAGTTAGGAATATCAAGAAAGACATAATTTATCAAACAAGAGTTGATAAACCAGTTTCAGAAATTGAAAAAAATATGCCATCGGATATTGTTTATGCAGCTTATTCCGCATACAAATTAAATTTCAAAGATATGCCTGCTGATTACAGCGAGGTATATGTATATTCCAATAATATAGAAGAAATAAAAAAAAGATTTAGAGAAAATAAGAATAATCCAAATCTTTTTGTTCTTAAGAAAGAATTCTCTAAAATGACACTAGCTCAAATATTTGTTGATTTATGGAATTTAAAAGAATGGTATGCCAAAGACTTTCTTAAGGCGGTGGAGGAAAAACTTCATGGAATACTGGAATGATTTAATTACAGAAAAAAGCTGGAAGATACTTCAAAAGATAAAAGGAAAATTTGAATTTATCCTTATTGGCGGATGGGCAAATTATCTCTGGACTAAAAAATTCAAGAGTAAAGATATAGATATTGTTGTTGATTTTAATACTCTGAAAAGATTAAAAGAACACTATAACTTAAGAAAAAATGATTCACTTAAAAAATATGAAATAAAGATTAATGAAATAGACATAGATATTTATGTTACATTTTATTCAGAATTGACAATATCTCTTGATAAAATTAGAAAAACGAAGATTGAGAATTTTGATGTAGCTAAAGTTGAGGATTTGCTCATATTAAAGCAAGGTGCTGAACTGGACAGAAAGGCAAGTGAGAAAGGAGAAAAAGACAAGCTGGATATTTTAAGCCTTGTATTCTTCTGCGACATAGACTTAAAAGATTATTTAAAAAGACTAAAAGAAATCAAGAAAGAAGAATTTTATCATAATCTGATGAAGCTTATAAAGAATTTTAAAGAATATAACTATTTTAATATGACTACAAGAGAATTGAAGGTTAAAAAGGAATCATTGCTTAAGAAATTAAAGAGTGTAAATTAAATAATCTTACTATTTTACAATTGTTAATCAAATACTATAAAAACTCCTGTTCACTTTTTTATCTATGATAATAAAACAAATATCAGCAAAAAGAATCCTGGATTCAAGAAAACAGCCGACAATACAAGTCTCAATAAACAATCAAAAAGCATCAGCTCCTGCAGGAAAATCAACAGGAAAATATGAAACACTTCCATATCATCGCTCACTGAATTGGAACATAGAAGAGATAAATAATTTAAATGAATTAAGGGCTATATCAATTAATTCATTTTCTGATTTAAATTTAGTTGAAAAAATAATAAGGGAAAAATTCCATTTTAAAGACACCAAACAATTCGGAGCAAACGCTTTAGTAGCATTGGAAATAGCAATTTTAAAAGCACTTGCAAAGTCAGAAAAAAAACAGCTCTGGCAGGTAATAAATCCAAAGGCAAGAAAATTTCCAATTCCATTAGGAAATGCTATTGGAGGAGGATTACATTCACACAATAAAGATGCTCCGGAATTTCAGGAATTTTTAATTATTCCGCAGAAAAAAACAATAAAAGAAAATTACAAAATAATGAAAAGTATTCATAAGAAACTAAGCCAAATCCTAAAATCAGAAAAAATGAATGACGAAGGCGCCTGGCAAACTTCTTTGAGCAATGAACAAATCTTGGGAATTTTAAAAAATATTAAAAATATTAGAATAGGGTTTGATATAGCTGCTTCTTCTTTTTATAAGAATAGAAAATATAATTACAAAAGATTTTCAATAAATTCAGAGCAACAAATTTTCTACATAAACTCTCTGATAAAAGCATATAATCTATTCTATATAGAAGACCCTCTTCAAGAAGAAGACTTCCAAGGATTCAAAAAAATAAAACACTCTTTAAAACATCTAATAACAGGAGACGACTTAACAGCAACACAAATCTCAAGAGTTAAAAAGGCAATAAAAAATAAATCAATAAACGCCCTAATAATAAAGCCAAACCAAAACGGCTCTCTTTTAGAGTTAAAAGAAATCTTCGACATCTGCAAAAAACATAATATAAAAACAATCCTATCCCATAGATCTGGAGAAACTCTAGACACTGCACTGGCAGATTTGGCCTTCGGCTTCCAAGCAGACTTCATAAAAACAGGAATCGCAACAAAATGGCGAAAAGCAAAATTGAAGAGATTGATTCAAATAGGCTTCTATTTAGTAAAAATGTAAAGTTTATATACTGGCTATAATTATATTAATAATAAAAAAAGAGTTAATTGTATTAGTTTATTTTACAATTTTAATAATTCTAGCAGTTTCATTAGTCTCAGCATTTTGGCCTTTTACAGGCAATGTGGTTAGAGAGCCAGGAGATAGTAGTTATTGCACAAATGAAGATAAATGCTCTTACGGAAAAGGGGATTGTGATGGTCTTAACACAGATAAGCAATGCCAAACAGGATTATTATGTAGTAAAAATAAGGGAGAAGAATTTGGATTCGAAAAGATTGTTGATGTCTGCCTCTGTCCAGAAGGCAAGACATGGGATGGGGATTCTTGTGAGTCTTCTTCCACTGATTCAGGAGGAAGCGGAGAAGCTGATTCTGGCTCATCAACAGATACAAGAACAAATTGTTTTGATCTCTTTGATGAAGGCGACAATCCCCAAGAGCAAGGAGTAGTATCTACACTTTCAAAAGGAAGAGAAAAGTCAGAATATGACTCATGTGATGGAAGAGAAGTAACTTATACTCTTGAAGGAGGAACTGAAGTTTCAGGAAAGGCCTCAATATTTGAATATATCTGTGAAGACGGCAAATCTGTCAAGAAAAAATACGGGGTAGAAGAGTTAGGAACAGGATATTGCTCTGATGCATATATTGGTCTCCCAGGAGCAATAGTAGAGCCAGACGGAACAATTACTGGTCCAAAAGCAAAATCAGCAAAATGGATTTCAGTTACACCTTCAACATCTGATGAAAGTTCTGGTACAGAAGCTTGCACAGATACAGATCCATCAGAGGATATAACAGTTGCTGGAATAGTTACTCATACAGACAGCGATGGAAAGACAAAGAGGAAAAAAGATTCCTGTATAAGTCCGTCAAAAGTAAGGCAATATAAATGTGAGGAAAACAAGATAGAGAAAATTGATACAATTTCATGCGGTCCAGAAAGTAGATGCGTTAAAACCGATAATGGTTCTAAATGTGTTGCTTTAACAAGTGTTTCACTAATAGATGAATTAAGAACAGAAATACAAATCTTAAAAGAAGAAATCTGCGAGAAAGATAGTTCATATTCATTCTGTGAAGAACCCGCATAAATGTAAGACTGCAACTAACACTTTTAATTCAAATAGAAAAAACCTTTTAAACTCCTTTAATCTAATTAAATAATGAAAAAGCAGGTGATATTATTGTTTATAACCTTAATTCTATCATTGACTCTAGTTTCTGCTGTTTGCACAGAAACAGATTCAGGGCGTAATATAGGAGTTAAAGGAACAGCAACAGGCTCAATATTATCTCAGTTAGGAACAAGCCCTATAACTGATACATGTGTAAATGAAGTAGCTCTTTATGAATACTATTGTGACAATTATGGAACAATAAAGAGAGATACTGTTATCTGCTCTTCAGAAGAATCTCCTTCTGGAGAGTTTTACACATCCTGCAATGAAGGAGCATGTACTGGCGTAAGACAAATATGCGGTAACGGAATAAAAGAAGGAACAGAACAGTGCGATGATGGAAATACGCAGAGTGGCGATGGTTGTTCTTATCAATGTTTAATAGAAACAACACCAATAACTTGCTCCGACACAGATAACGGAAAATACTTTGGTATAAGGGGGACAGCAACGTTATCAGACGGTTCTTTATCAAGAACAGACTTTTGTGCAGGTAACTCAAATTTATTAGAATATTACTGTGATGGTAACCAGATAAAAGTAGAATCAATTATCTGCTCAATAAAGGGCTTCTATTCCTGCGATGTAAATCAAGGAAAATGTATCACTCAAAGTGACCCTCAACCAACCTGTGTAGACACAGACAATGGGATAAACTTTGAAACTCCTGGTTCAGTAATAATAGGGGGAAATACAGTAATAAAAGATGGCTGCATGATTTTAGGCAACATAATATTTGAAAGATATTGTGATGCTCAAGGTTATAAATATCAGCAATATAATTGCAACTGCCAATTAAATCAAAACGGACAAGCTTATTGTGCAACTCCTGAAGATGTAAATCCAGTAATCCCTGTTTCTCCAACATCAACATGTGAGGAAATCGGCGACGCCGGCTCAAACCCTCTTCTTGAAGGATCAATTATCATAACTAATTCAACAGGAACATTCCCTAAAGCAGATAACTGCATCTCAGCAACACAATTACAAGAGTATAGTTGTCTAAACCATGAAGGGCAAATAATAATTATAGATTGTACATCCTATGGAGAAAATTACACCTGTGAAGCCAATGCTTGTAAATCATCCACCTCCTGTACAGACACAGATGGCGGAGCAAATTATTATTCAAAGGGAACTGCTATAGATAGCACAGGAACACAATTAGAAGACTCGTGTGAAGTTAACGGACCAAATCTGAATGAAGCATACTGCCATACCGACGGAACAGCAGTTAGTTCCCAATATTACTGTCCAGAAGGTTGTGACACAGTTACAGGAGCATGCCGTCCGCTGGCCGACACGCTAACAGTAGAGAACTTCTTTGCAATATTACCAGACAATCCCTCACAAACAGATGCAGATAAAAAAATAGAAGTATTACGAGAACTTGATTACTCTCCATTTGATTTTTCTGTACAGGGCAAAAGAATTACAGACATAACAATACAAGACCTAGAAGATAAAATATCCTTCTTCATAAACAATGGAAAAATGCTAATAATTATAGGCTCTAATATAACACTCAGTGAAGCAGACTTATCCCAAGACATAACAAACATAGCGATAGAAAAGAACATTCCCCACAACGTAATTCCAACATCTGACTTAACATCAGTAAATGACATAATAACAAAAACAGCAGCAATAGTTGTGACAGTAACTCCCCCATCATACACCCAGTGTCCAAACCAAGCAAACGGCTTAATAGCCTACTATACATTTGACGAGAACACTGTCAATGCCATCGCAGTAGACAAAACATCAAACAACTATCACGGAGGGCAGGGAGGACAATTCCTTAATATAACATCAGTCCAAGGAAAAAGAGGCAAGGCAGCATCTTTCCCAGGATTAAAAGACACTTATCTAAATCTTTCTAAAGAAATCTTAAACAATAGGAAAAACATAACACTTTCTCTCTGGATTAAAACACAAGGAAGTGGGGAAGGAATATTTTCAGCAGCAAGAAGAGGCGAAGACAATGAGCTTTTAATATCTCACGCAGAGAACTTAAGAGTTCATGTAAAAGGCTCAAGAAAAAATATTAAACAGGAATTAAATGACAACAACTGGCACAATATCATTATAACTCTGGAAACAGAAGAAAGAGAAATGAAAACTTATGTTGATGGAGAATTAAAAGCAACAGATAGAATCAAATCAGAGCCATTGCAAGTAGAATCAATAGTTCTCGGCCAAAACCAGTACAGAATTTTATTCTTCAAATTCCAAAGAAAGTCTTATGAGGGATTAATAGACGAGATATCAGTATTTAATAAAGTCCTATCAGAGCAGGAAGTAGAATCTCTCTACAATACAGGCGTTGCGCCAAATGTCTGCACGCATGATTTATCTAAACTTCCTGTTTTAGGGCCGTTGCCCCCAGCAGACTTGGAAATTCCTCCAGGCACTTCAATTGACGGTTCGCTTGAAGGTACAACTGAAGACTTGGAAGAATCTTCAGAAGATGAAACAACCACATCTCAAGAAGACCAACAAGAACTCCCAAGTAACAGATGCGAAGATTCAGACGCAGACCAAGGAAAAGAGGGATCGCGCGTAATAAAAGGAACAGTTAAAGTCTATATTAACGGAGAATTATTCGATACACTGCATGATAAATGCGTAGATGATACACTTATAGAACAATCCTGTTCAGGAACAGATGCAGTAAGCTCTTCATACTACTGTTTTGATTGTGTAAAAAGATGCCTAATAAAATAAAACTAGTAAAAATAAAATCTCCTAAGAATCAAATTTAAATCTTCAATTCTTTGAGAATTGAATGAGTTAAAGTTTTACAAAGTAAATCTTTAAAAACCCTATCTTTCTCTCATCCCTATCATGCCAGTAAAAAAAACAGAATCCAAAAAATCAACAGCAAAACTTCCAAAAGAAAAGTCAAAGCTGGAAGAATTAAAAGAAAAAGCAAGAGCTCTGGAAGAAAAAGTAATAGAAGTAAAGCCGGAATCACTAAAAGAAAAAATAAAATTAGAGCCGGAAGCAGAAGAAAAAGAAACACTAGTCCCAATTGAAGATTATCTTAAATCATCAATACATTTGGGAACAAGAGTAATAACTCCTGACATGAGGCGGTATGTATATAGAAGAAGAGCAGACGGTCTGGCAGTCTTCAACACAGCAATGCTTGACGACGAAATAATAAAAGGCGCAGAATACCTGGCAAAATTTTCCCCGGAGCAGATAATAGTAGTATGCAAAAGAGAAGCCGGATGGAAAGCCGTAGAACTTTTCTCAAAAGCAACAGGCATAAGGGCATTTACAAAAAAATATCCTTCAGGAATTCTAACAAATACAAACTTAAGGGATTTCACAGAGGCAGACTTAATTTTCATCTGTGACCCTTGGATAGACAAAAACGCCCTCACAGACGCAAACAAAATAAAAATCCCAGTTCTGTCAGTCTGCGATACCAATAATTATACACAAGGCATCTCTGAAATAATCCCGGGAAACAATAAGTCAGCAAAATCATTAGGAATGATCTTTTACTTGGTAACAAAACTCTACGCAGAAAAAAGAAAGCTTAAAATAGAAGTTCCAAAAATACAGGAATTCGTAGACGACTGGGATAATCTTCAGCCGCCTAAATAACTAAGTAAATCCACTAACAATCAAATTGTTGTATATATAATTCTAAACAAAAACAACAAAATCACAATAGCAATAACTGTAATTACTATCCTAACTTTAGTACTCAAAGAAATCATACCCAGCCCGAAAAATATAGTTCCAATTAACCCAAGAAAGGATAAAATAAAGAAAGTAAGATCTTCAGCTCCGCCTAAAAAAAAGATGATGTCATAATTACTATAGAAATTATTGCCCAAGTCCCATCCCTCTTTATTAGTGGATTTTTCTTTTTCATATATTTCAAAAGCAAAAATTCTTTATAAAGATTCCTATAACTTTTTATAACTCGCTTTCTTAGAATATAAATGGAAAGACAACCATTAACATGGGAAAGAGCATCAAAGCCAAAGAGCAGCTCTAAAACAATAATATTCTTTATTATCTTAAATCTAATAGGCACAGGAGTAATAATCTCTATTCTTTTATATCTTCCATTAGAGCCATTCAAATTCCCAGAACAAAGTCAAGTAAACACTTCCCAACAACAATCACAAGGGAACGAAGAGCTGGAAAGAATCTTGGGAATTCCATTAACAGAAGAATCAAAGAACACCACAATAAAAACAACAAGCCCGCAAAGAACATCTCCCCCAATCCAACAGCCCCCTCAGCAAATAACTCCTAATCAAGTAACAGACGAAGATTATTTATTTCCGGTAGAAGCGCAGATATCCGAAGACAAAAAATCTTTTTCAATATCATACAACAATAAAGAATTAAGGTCAGCACAGTCAAACGAAAAACTATACATGGACAAATCAAATGGGGCTCTGGCAATTTCATACGAGATAAAAGAAAAAACAGGAGGCGTCGATATAATATACACAATACAAAATCCAACATCTCAAGAGCAAAATCTGCCCGAATTCCAAGTCCAGAAAATAGCTCAAGACTATCCAGATTATATCTATCCTTACGGTTCAGCCGGCTTCAAAAACACAAATACAAACCAGGTAAATTACATAGCACAAACATACCCAGACAACGCTTATTCTCCAATAATTCTAAGCAAAGACGAAGAATTCACAGCCGGCTCCTCGCTCCAATATCCTTATCTAAGCTACAAAGATTACACAAACCTAAGATTAATAAAACAAAGCGACTCATGGACGCACAACTATCGTCCAACAACAAAAATAAAAGCAGGAGAAACAAGAACATACACTCTATCAATAAGATTTGCATCTCCAAGAGATTACATCTTTACACTAGAGCCCTATAAAAAATATTTTAACTCTTTATATGGAAATCCTCAAGGCACAATTCAAAACAGAGATACAAGAGCCATAAGAAAATACCCTCTATCATTTAATAATTTAGTCACACAGGAAAATCCAAAAGGATACCGTCTAGAAACTCACAACAGAATTGATTTGAACGGCTGGCAGCCATTTGTAGAATCATTAACAACAAGCACAAAAAATCTCGGCTATCAAAGATTAATGTTAAGAAGACCAAGTGGAACTTATGGAACAAATACTCATTTAAACTTCCCTCCTCAATTCATGTCAGAGCTTCCTCAAAAAGCAAAAGATTCAACATCAGCGTTGCAACAGTTTGAGCTAGAGGGAATTTCTCTCGGCTACTGGTGGGGAAGGAGCGCGCAAATTCCAATTCCAAACCAATGGCCTCCCGATTCTCTCGAACCAGCCGATTTATCAAATTCACAGCATACTAGCTTCCTAAAAAATGAAATATCTTTAGCAGCGCAGTATCACGCAAGAGAAATCGGCTTAGACGCTTTCACTTACCTCTCTCCAGAAGACAGATACGAATGGATACCACTGCTAAAATCTCTGGCTCCAGAAGTAAAATTCATCCACGAAAGAGAAGGACCAGATTTCCTACATAGACAAATATCAAATATTGGAATGCACACCGAAACAAAATTCATCAAAGGCCCAGATATGCTGGCATGGTATCTAAATCCATCAAGCGAAATAATAATAACACAATTTGAAAATGATCAATCAGATGTAATAGCAAGAACAAAAGAGCTGATGTCTTGGGGCTTCACACCGCAATTAGAGCCGGACATAGATATAAGTGCAATTCAACAGCCTTATGAATTATTAAAATGTCTTAACGGAATAGACGACGATAACGACGGCCTCATAGATATTTACGATTTAGGATGCGAATCAGAAAAAGATAATTCCGAATAAAAAGGTTTATAAATCCCCCAAACCCTCTCTTACAGTTAAAATGTTAACTGTAATGAGTGCCTTAATAATCACCGTCGGTAAATATAAGAAGCCGGCCACATACGTTAGGGTATGAGGTATGTGAGTAGTAATACGTTTACTGGCTTTTAATTGTGAGATATTAAAAGTCAGTTAGAGATTTTCAAAGAAAATCTCTATATTCTAATAAATAGGGGGCCACAATAAAATCAAAGACTACTATCTTAGTTTTCTTTGATGCGCATAACTTTCTTTTTCTAAAAGAAAGTCGTGCGATGAGTGTAAGATTGTATTCTTGCAATTACAGTCGCAATAGTATTAACTGTAAATCCAGTTGATCCTGCTGGCGGCTGCGGCTATTTGGTTTGCAATTAGACATGCAAGTTTTTTGAAATTTCGATTTTGAAGAGCGAACTGCTCAGTAACACGTAGCTAACCTGCCCTAACGCTGGAGATAATGTCGGGAAACTGACTCTAATATCCAATAGGCGATTTTTTCTGGAATGATTAATCGCTCAAGTTAGGATGGGGCTGCGGCGGATTAGGTTGTTGGCGGGGTAACTGCCCACCAAGCCGATGATCCGTAAGGGTTCTTAGCGGAAGAGC
>CAZVKQ010000006.1:0-916 GCA_964626985.1 Candidatus Woesearchaeota archaeon
TTTAGGGAATTAAAACTTTTTTTTCTTCTAAAGACTTGTATGCTAGAATATAAGTTCCTGCGTTCCAAGCCTGGTTGCCTTCCTGACTTCCTGAATGCGAACGGCCGACAGCCCCGGTTTTTCCATGAATCCATTCTGCGAAGTTTGAGTTTAGATTTGCTTCTGCTAATTTTTCTAATTGTTCTTCTGCTTCTTTGAATTTCTTTGCTTTTGTTAGGGCTAGGATGTAGAAGCCGCCGATGTATGTCCAGATTCCTGCGTTTAGGTAGTGATAAGGAGTTCTTGATTCTGCGTCATTAAAATAATCCTGCCAGTCCTTGCTTCCTTTTTTTATTGGAGGGAAGATTGCTTTTATCGGGTATGGCTTGTTAATTCCTTTTTGTTTTGTGTATGATAGGATCTTTTCTGCTTGAGGGGTTTCTGCGAGACCGAAGATTATTGCTAATATATTTCCTAGAGAGTCAAACCACTCTCCTTTTTCTTGGTATTTGTTGTGGTTTTTCCAGCGCCAGGGAAGATAAAACTTTCCATTCCATAATCCGACATCTGAATTATTATTATTAACTTGCTTTTTAAGATACTGGGCCTCATTCTTTTTTCCCATAAGCAATATGCATTTATAATAAAGTGCTTGCGTATTTATTGTATGTCCGTATCTATGTGGAAAAGCATCCTGCCAGTCTGTTGTGGGCAATTGCTCAGGCATTCCATCCTCTCCAACGTCAAGCTGCGAGATCCAAAAAAGTGCTTTTTCAATCTTATTTTTATTAGCCCTGAAAAACTGCGAGCCAAATCTTTCTTTATAAGCATAATTTCCAATTATATACCATAAAGAAGAATCTAAAGTTTGAAAGTCAACATGGTGTTTTCTGTTAGAAAATTTGTCAACTGCGTTTGGTATCTGGCCTTTTTTTGA
>CAZVKQ010000006.1:926-1580 GCA_964626985.1 Candidatus Woesearchaeota archaeon
TATATTTCCCGACAGTTAACAAAGATTGTTTGAATGTATTCTTAAATTTATTTCCAACTAAACAAGCTCCAAGAGAAGTTATTACAGAATCCCTCGCCCATATCATATCATAGCCGGGAAAAGCGGCAAAAAATCCATTTGGCGTTGCGCATTTTTCCAAAACCTTAATTGCTGAATAGTAGGCCTCTTTTGTTTTATTCATTTAATAGTCAAGTTGAGTGGATATTAAAATGTTGTTAATTAAACAAAAAGTTTATAAATAATAATTTTGGTTCTTCATTATGGGAGATATAAAATTACGAGGATATAGGGCTGTTGTGCCTAATCTTGTTTTTGTTAAAGGTCCTGAAAGAAGATATATTCCATTATTTAAAGAGAAATCTAATATTAGAGATACATTAATCATTCATAGGACTCGTATTCCGACTGATGAAGAGGTTTTGGAATATTTTATAGAGGGGGCTACAAAATCGCGTTCTTCCAAGTCCGGCAGCTCTGATAAAGATGAGAATTTTAATATTTTATTGAGGAGATTTCCTGATTTTTTTGTTAATGATTTGGTTAATGGCCACGAAGAGGCTCAGAGATATTTTATGCAGGCCTTGGCTGGACATGATTTCCGAGAGATAAGGTGAAGTGATTATGTTATTTTTT
>CAZVKQ010000006.1:1590-11083 GCA_964626985.1 Candidatus Woesearchaeota archaeon
TCCAGACAATCAATTTTTTGGAATGGAATTTTTCCTGCTAACTTTATTGCGGATGTTAAAAGACTTTTTAATAAGACTGGTGATGTGATGGCAGTCTTAATGTCTTATGAATTAGCTGCTATTAATAAATGGAGGTTTAGTGTAAAGATTCAAGAAGAAAGAGGATTGCCTGATTTTGCAAAATTAGAGGTTTTGGCTGAACAAGGTGTAAAAAAATCTGATTTTTTTGTGGTTGATGGTGAATTTAATTACGAGGATGTTAAAAAGCAAGTAACAGCTCTTTCAGAAGCCTTGCGCTCTCCGAGAACGATTGATGTAATTTATGATATTTCAAGATTCGTTTTGTATACTAGGATACATAGTGTATCAAATTATTTTAATAGTATAATGACAAGGGTTTCTAGTGAGATAATTTCAGCTGAAGGAGAGTTAGATGATTATTCTGGTTTTGGAAGCGCATCTAATAATTAATTAACATTATATAAATTAGAAAGAGAAAGATGTGCAATTAAATACGATAGAGTGGACTCTGCGCCTTGATTGATGTTTATTGATGATTGTCCGAGGCCGTCGTAGCAGCCACCTGTCTGCTCGTTGTACATGACTTGATTGAGAGAGTTTTTTCCGAGAAACCATTGGAATGTTTTCATTGCAAGATTCTTGTAATCTTCATTGTCTGTTATTTCGTGTGCTAAAGCCAAAGTTTGAATAGTATAAGCAGCTTCTATTGGCTGCTGATCAAAGTATGCTTTCCGGCCTTCTTTTTCCAACCAGCCTTTTTGTCCTATGGGCATAAACATATCGTTCTCAAATGTTTTTGATATTAGGAAGTTAAGAGTTTTTATTGCTGTATCAAAATATTTTTTGTTGCCTATTTCCAGATAGGCGTAAAGAAGAGCCTCCGGGATTTTTGAATTTGCATAAGTCATATATGGCTCAAACCATTGCCATCTTTGATTTGAGTTGTGCTCGTATGACGAGAGAATTGCGTCCGCCATTTTTTTTATATTTGCTGTTATATATTTTGAGTTTCTTTTTATGTTGTAAAAGTAAAGGCCTTTTATTATGAATGCGTTTGAGCGGGCAGATTCTATGTTTGATGTTATTGGAAGGGCTTTTATCATTATTGTTTCTGCCTCTCTTTTCAAGTCTTCTGGGATGGATTCTATTGACGTTAAGAATCCTAAAGACCAGATTGCTCTTCCATGTGCATCCTCACTCCAGTCTTTATAATTTATTTTTTTATTTTTATTTACAAAATTATGGAGCTTTCCCTCTTTGTCTTGGACATATTTTATATAGGAAAGGTATGTTTTTAGAAGCTTTAGGTATTTGAATTCTTTGAATCTCTCATATAACATTCCTGAAACCAGCGCGCCTCGTGAGTTGTCGTCGAGAGAGTAGCCGGAGTTTATGTCCGGCGTTGATTGTTTTGCGAATTGTATTATGCCGAAATTGTCTGTCATTCTTATTATATGTGAGGTATTTATTCTAGGAAGATTCTTTATTCCTTCTTCTATGTTTATGTACCTCTTGAATATGCTGGAATAAGACAGTGCAACATTCTGCCATGTTGTGTGCCTTGTTTCGTGATAAATCCTGTGCCCCATTTCCCCTATTAACTGCGGATTTTCTAAGAGCATGGTTATTGCTTTTTCAAATGATTTTGGATTTCTGAATTTAACTAGGAGACCATTGTCTTTTGTTATAACATCCTTAGCGTGCAGAAATGGAGTTGATATTACGGCTCTGCCACAGCTTAGTGCATAGGCAAGAGTTCCAGAAGTTATCTGATTTTGGTTTAACGATGGGGAGATGTAGATATCTGTTGCTTTTAAGTATCTTATTATTTCATCTAAAGTGACATATTTGTTGTAGAACTTGACATGTTTTTGAAGCCCTAATGATTTTATTTTTTTCTCCAAAAAATTCCTGTATTTCTCACCTTCTCTTTTTCTTACAATTGGATGTGTTTCACCGACTATTATGTAGAGAAGGTTTGGAAATTTTTTCACTACTTCTGGGAGCGCCCTTATTACATATTCGTATCCTTTTCCTTTGTCCATCATTCCAAATGAGGAGAGAACTATTTTATCTTCAAATCCGAGATTTTTCTTTTCTTTTTCCTGCGACTCCAGATTTACCTGTGGAGTGCCGTGTGGGATTATTGATATTCTTCCTTTCAGCTTATATTCTTTCCTTAATATTTCAACTGCTTTGGGAGTCATGACTATTATTTCATTTACTCTTTGGGCTATTGCCCCGACAACTCTCTCCAATTTTTTGTCAGGCTCCGGGATGACAGAATGAAAGGTTATTACTGCTGGCTTTTTCAGGACTTCTAAGAATACCAAAAGATGGTCTCCTTCCTCACCGCCGAAGATTCCGAATTCGTGCTGGATGCAGACTAACTTTATATTGGGAGATGAATTTATTTTTCTTGCTGTTTCCAGATAGTCTTGAATGTCTGAGTCACTAACTTCATAGAGAATTTTTTTTGGATAGTTGTAAATGTTTACGCCGTTATTGTTCAAAGCCAGAATTCTTGATTTTGTTATGTTATTAAGCTTTTTGTCGACGGCATTTACTAAATCCTGCGTAAACGTCGCGATTCCACATTCTCTTGGAGGGTATGTACTCATGAAGAGAATTGTTGGCTGTTCCTCTTTTATCATCTTGCCTCTTTTTTATTTAGAGGGAGCTTGAGTTTTTAAGGGTTTTGATTTTTTTGTGTATTGATTGCGCATGATTAAAAGAAGCCGATTGATTTGAGAAAGAGGAGCAGGAGGAGTATTAGAATTATTGCCCAGATTATTCTAAGGTCTATTGCTATTCCTTTTTTGTTCTTTTTCATTAACTGTTCCAAGACTTTTAATCTGACTGCCATGTCATTGAAGAGGTTATTAGTATTTAAAGAGTTTTTCATTTTTCTGATTTCTTTTTTGTTATCTTCTACCTCTTTTGATATGTTCTTAAATTTACCATATACTAAATAGGAGATTAGAATTATTATTATTGTTGTAGTTATTATGCCAAATATTATAAGGGTCTGCAGCCTTATTTTTTCTGGAGCCGTTATAAAAAAGAAGGTAGAAGGTATTACTAGCGCGCTTATTCCTATTATTAGATTTATAATGTCTATATCTACTTTTTGGTCACTGGGCATCTGTTTCTAGACTGTTATTGTTTTTAACGCTCGTAGAAATCCTTTGATTTTTAATCCGAGGTTATTGGCGAGGATTTCTCCGGCGGTCACAAAACCTCGACAAGCCCTGCACTCAGAGATTGAAAATCTCTGATACATTCAACCTACAAACTTTTAACAAAAGTTTCTAGGAGTTCAAAACTTGAGGTAGGTTGAAGTCTTTAGTACAGGGTTAAAACCCGAAGGGTTTTGTGACTTATTATAGTGATTAGATTTATATAATTTGATTTGCTTTTGGAATTGAGGTGTATGATGAAAGTGAAGTTGAGTTCTGTGATGAAGCGCGGGCGAGCGTTGTATCTTGCTTATGACCAAGGGCTTGAGCATGGGCCGGAGAGTGATTTTAATGGTAAGAATGTTAACCCTCTTTATATTTTAGATATTGCTAAGCGTGGAAAGTTTCAGGGAATTGTTTTTGGAAAAGGGATTTCTGAGAAGTATAATAAAGAGATTCTTCAGAGCGGTGTGCCGTTAATTGTTAAACTGAATGGGAAGACGAAGTTATCTAAGGGAGAGCCGATGTCTTCTCCTTTAGGGACTGTTAAAGAGGCATTGAAGTTAGGTGCTTCTGCCGTAGGATATACTTTATATATTGGCTCGGAGCATGAAAGCGAGATGTTTGAGGACTTTGCTTTGATTGAGAGAGATGCGCATGCTGTTGGACTGCCTGTTATAACTTGGATTTATCCTCGGGGAAAGGCAATTAAGAATGATGTTTCGCGGGAGATGATGGCTTACGCTGCTCGGACTGGCTTAGAGCTTGGAGCTGATATTGTTAAAATGAAGTATGGTGGTAACGCTGACGATTTAAAATGGGCTGTTAAATGCGCTGGGCGCTGCAAGGTTGTAATTAGCGGAGGGTGTAAATTATCTTCTGGCGAGTTTTTGAAGATGGCTCGAGAAGTTATTTCTGCCGGAGCTTCTGGGTTAGCGATCGGGAGAAATGTCTGGCAGGCAGAAAGACCATTGGAGCTTTCAAGAAAAATTAGGGAGATTGTTTTTTCTTGAGGAGATAAATTGTATAGATAATAAATGCTATTAGAAGTATTACTAAAGTTATGGAGATGTAGGGTTTTAGAATGTAGCCGAAGAAGGTTAAAATAAAGACTATTGGAATCATTCCGATTAGAGTTACTATGGCAAAAGTTGAGGTTTTTAGGCTGGTGATTCCTGCTGCGTAGCTGACTAAGTCGAAAGAGACTTGGGGCATCATTCTTGTTATTAAGATTATTAAGGCTATGTTTTTATTGTCTTATCCTTTTAATTTTTTATAGAAGTTTGATGATTCAATGTATTTTTTTAGTGAGTCTCTTAGGAAGAATCTTGTGATTAAGAATGCTATTACTGCTCCGAGAGCAGCGCCGATTAGGGTGTAGATGAAAGCTAGCCAAGGATTGAAAATTGAACCGGCGATTATTGCTAAAGGTGAGGCTGGAATGGGAGAGATAAGAATTGCTAATACCATCAGTAGAATATATATTAGAACTGGGGCTTTGGAGTTTAAGATTAAAGCTTCTGCGTTTTGGAAAATTTTAGATATTTTTGGGAAGAAGATTATTGTTAGTACTAAGATTGTTACTAATATAATGAGTTTTATTATTTGTTGTTTTTTCATTTGATTACGATGGAATTTTGATATTTATATTTAGGCAAAAGCTTTAAATATACAAAGTTACTAAATAACTTTATGGAAAATGGCTTCAAGAACAATTAAGGTAAGCGAGGAGAATTATAAATGGCTTTTGGGTCTAGCTGCTGATTTACAAAAGAAAAGAGAGGAAAAAGTTAGTTTTGACGACACCTTGGGCGATTTGAAAGATAAGAAGAAAGGAGATATATTGGAGCTTGCGGGAAGTTGGAAGATGTCTGATAAAGAATGGAAAGAGCTTAATAAAAGTCTTAGAAGGGGATGGAAAAAATGGAAAACTCGGTCTGTTTAGACACAGATGTATTGGCTGATTTTTTGAGGAATAAAAGTTATGCTGTTGATTGGTTTAAGAAAAATAGAGAAAAAAATTTAGCAACCACCACTGTTAATTTATTTGAGCTGTTCTACGGGGCATATAAATCCAGTTCTCCCAGTGCGAATCTAAAAAGTTTAGATAAAATAATTAATAATTTATCAATTCTTAGCTTTGCTTTTGATAGTTCCCATGAGGCAGGAAGGCAATTGGCAGAGCTGGAGAAGAAAGGTGATGTTATTGAATTTAGGGATGTTTTTATAGGTGCTATTGCTATTTCTTCTGGTTTTTCATTAAAAACAAATAATAAAAAGCATTTTGAGAGAATAGAAGGGTTAAAATTGGTGGATTAGATTAAATGATAGTTATAAATTTCAAGAATTATAAAACAGGGAAGAGTGCTTTGAATTTGGCTCGGAAGATTGAGAATTACTTGGGAGAAAATACTATTGTTTGCGTTGAAGATGATGATGTAAGGAATATCAACGAGGAGCTTGCGATAAGAGTTTTTGGACAGAAATATTCTAAAGAAATTGTTAAGGGCGGGGCTTTTGGGACATTGTTAAATCATTCTGATTTTCCTGTTTCCATTAGAGAGATAAAGAGAGTTTTACAAGAAAGTGCGAAGAGCGGATTTGAGGTAATTTTATGCGGGAAGAATTTAAAAGAGATTAGAAAGTTTTTAGAGTTGAAGGAGAAGCCGTTTGCTATTGCTTTTGAAGCGGAAGAATTGATTGGGACAGGGAAGTCAGTTACTAGTTATCGCGGGGAGGATGTTAGAAAGTTTAGTGAAATGTTATCTGGAAGTGGAATAATGCCTTTATGCGGTGCAGGGATTTCTAATGTTGGAGATTTTAAGGAAGCTTTGCGATTGGGCTGCAATGGAGTTTTAATTGCTAGTGCGATAGCAAAGGTTAAAAGTCCTGAGGGGTTTTTGAGGAAATTAAAGGAGTTGAGATGAAAACATTAAGATTGGGAGGAGAGTATGAAAACAATAAGACGTGAGATTGGGAATTTAGATCCGAGTTATTTTAGGGTTGCTATATTTGGAAGCTCAAGGATAAAGAAGAATGATGCAGTGTATAGGGAAGTTTACAAGTTAGCTAAGATGCTTGGGGAGCGGGGGCTTGATGTTGTGACTGGCGGAGGCCCAGGATTAATGACTGCAGCGAATGCAGGGCATAAGAAAGGAAGTATCGGAACAAAAGCAAAGAGCTTTGGGCTTGGAATAAAACTTCCTAAAGTGCAGAAGTTTAACACTAACTTAGACAGAAAAGAAGAGTTTACTCGGTTTAGTTCCCGCTTAGACAAGTTTATGTTGCTGTCTAATGCTGTTGTTGTTGCTCCAGGGGGTGTCGGGACAATGCTGGAATTTTTTTATACTTGGCAATTAGTTCAAGTAAAGCACATTTGCAGTATTCCGATTATATTAATGGGAAAGCAATGGATTGAATTAATAAAATGGCTTGAAAAATATCCTCTGAAGAAAAAATATTTTGATAAGCATGATTTGGATTTGCTTTTTTTGGCTGATAATTCCAAGGAAGTTATGAAGGTTATTGATAAGGCGTATGGAGAGTTTAAGAAAGGGAATGAAGATTTTTGCTTGAACTACAAGAAATATAGGATTTAGCAAGGTATAAATAATATTATTTATTGTTTCTTAAGAGGTGAAAATGTCTAGAATAGGAATTATTGGTTTGGGGCGGATGGGATTTGGAATGGCTGAGAGACTTTTGAAAGAGGGGCATCGTGTTGTTGCTTTTAATAGAAGTCCTGATAAAGTTAGGAAAATAGTTAGGAAAGGGGCTGTCGGAGCTTATTCTGTTGAAGAATTAATTGATAGTTTGGGGAATAAAGGGAAGCGCGTGGTTTGGCTGATGCTCCCTGCCGGAAAGCCGACAGATGATATGATTAAAGAATTATTAGGGCTATTGGGACGCGGGGATATTATTATTGATGGGGCAAATGATTTTTACAAAAATGCTGAAAGACACTCTAAAATGTGCTTAAAAAAAGGCATTTATTTTTTTGATGTTGGTGTTTCTGGCGGTGTTCATGGATTGAAAAATGGATATACTTTAATGATAGGAGGCCCTAAAAAAGAATTTAAAAGAATAGAAAGTTTTTGCAGGGCTTTGGCTCCAAAGGCAGGATATGGTTATTTTGGCTCTGTTGGCAATGGGCATTTTGTAAAGAGCGTTCATAATATTATTGAGTATGTTTATTTGCAGGGAATTGCAGAAGGAGTTGAGTTATTGGATAAGAAGAAGATTAATATTGAGAAGGCATTGAAAGTTTGGAGGCCTGCCTCTGTTGTAAGGAGCTGGTTGATTGAGCTTGCTGGAAATGCTTTGTCTAAAAAAAGTTTTAATTCTATCGCTCCAAAGATAGATAGCGTTACTATAGGGGAATTGAATAGCACTAAGAAAGCTGTTAAGGGATATGCTCCTGCTTTTGATGTCGCTGTTAAAATAAGAAGAGATAAGTCTAAAAAATTTATTTTAGGTAAGAGGACTATTGCTGCTATCAGGAAAGAATTTGGGGGGCACGCTGTTGCCTTTAAGAAAGGAGGGCGAGAATGATTTTAGGATTAGAATTTTGGGCGATTACCTTTGATTTTGTCGGAAAATTTTTAGTAGCACTTACTGTCTTACTTACTCATAGGAGAGTTGCTATTGAGAAACATATTGATAAGCTTGTTATAAAAGATTTAAGACTTGAGATTAATATAGGAATTATTGCAATGATTTTTATTATTATGGGGTATGTTTTGCATTTACTTGTTTTAAAGAGTTAGAAATATAACTTATTTATTCCGTTAATATCGCCTGCTTCAAGAGTTCTCTTTTTTGTCTCTCCGTTTTCTGCATAACCATACATTGTCTGTTCTGAGCATTCTACTGTGTAAAGATCATTAAGCCCAAATGAATGTCCGAGTTCATGAATAACAATATTTGGCAAGTCCATTTTGCTTGAACAGTTTTCTATTGTGCAATCAGAACTCCATTGGAAATCTGTATCATCGTAAATTTGATCCCATTCAACTAATTCTCTATTAAAGGGCGGACCGTAAAAAATCCCCCAGATAATTGTTACAGCTATTGCGTTTGAATCTGCTACATCTGCAAATATTACCTCATTTTTATTGTTTAAAGAACCTATTTCACTTCTGTTTATATTGCCGGAAACTTCTTCTCCTAATATGTTTTTGTTTGCGGCGTCTTCCCATGTTTGTATTCCTGTTGATATTGTATTCTTTATTTCTAAGGATGAGAGGCCTGCGTTGTTTGTTGTGTCAATTATATACGGCTCAATTATCTTCCATTTTGCGTCTTTTGCCAAGAAGCCGTAGCAAGAGCTTGCGTCTGTTTCCCCGCTTCCAGAACCACAATCAGCAGAGCATTTATTTGCGTTTTCTCCTGGCTCGCAGATTCCGTTTCCGCATTCTGTTCCTGGTTTTGCTTTCGGCTCTTTATTTTTATAATGAATTATTGCTCTTCCTTCTACAATTCTTCCTTCTCTATCTATTGTCTGGCCAAAAGAAAAGACATTGGGAGCTAATTGCACTGCGTTTTCAGGAATTATCACAAGAACATTTCCTTTTGTATTTGTCGCCGGGACGAGATTTGGTTTTACTGCTGTAACTAATACAATTAGAGTTATTGTTAAAATTGTTGTTAAGATTAATAATTTTTTCATTTATTTAAAGGAGTAAAGAAATATATAAAGATTGTTGTTCTGCAGTAAGTATATAAATATGTTTTTGTTTCTCTGTTAATGAAGATTTATGTTTCAGGTGATCATGCAGGATTTGAAATGAAAGAGAAAGTGAAGTCGTGGCTTTCTGAAAAAGGTTATGGGGTTGAGGATTTTGGACCTTTAGAGTATGACAAGAATGATGATTATCCTGATTTTGTTATTCCGATGGCTGAGGCGGTTTCTCATGGAGGGCAGAGTGCTTTTGGAATTGTTATCGCTGGAAGCGGTATTGGAGAGACAATTGCTACTAATAAGGTCAAGGGAATTCGCGCTGTTTTATATCATGGCAAATCACCGGAAATTATTACGACTTCAAAGATCCATGATAACGCTAATATTCTTTGTCTTGGCTCAAGATTTCTAAATTTGAAAGAGATGAAGTCGGCTATTGAGCTTTGGCTTAAAACTGATTTTACAGGGGAAGAGAGGCATAAGCGACGGTTGGGGAAGATTTCTAAGTATGAAGAGGGGAGATGAAGGAAAATATTTGGCAGATAGGATTAAAGATTTACAAAAGATGAAGGATAGAATTAGAAAGGAAGAAATAGGAAAGATAAAAGATTAT
>CAZVKQ010000006.1:11093-18753 GCA_964626985.1 Candidatus Woesearchaeota archaeon
GTTATCGAAGATCGCCATTTAGTGTACAAGCTTTATTATTTTTTAAGCAAGAAAATGTAAATGTCGCTCTTTTAGAGGTTGGAATAGGTGGTAGACTCGATGCTACAACTGTATTAGCACCAAAAATTTGTGTTGTTACACAGGTAGCAGAAGATAATGCAGATATTCTTGGAAATGATTTAGATAAAATTACATATGAAATGACAGGCATGGCTTCTAAGGGTACATGGTTTATTTCTGCTGAACAAAGTAAAATTCGTTTGCAAAAGATGAAGGATAGAATTAGAAAGGAAGAAATAGGAAAGATAAAAGATTATTCTAGAATTTAAGAAAGTTAGGGATAGTTTTAAATCTGTATCTTTGTGTTGATAGTTATGGAAGAAAAGTACTATGCAGATATTGTTATTAATAAGGAAAGATTAAATGATGGAGAGGCGGTTTTTGTAGCACATTGTACAAATCTGGGAATTGCTAGTCAAGGAAGCAGTACTGAAGATGCTATGAAGAATATTAAGGAAGCCATTGAATTGTATTTGGAAGAAATGCCGGAAAGCTATGACGAACTTGAGGTTTCTGACGAGCCACCAGTATTTTCTTTTATAGAGGTAAAAAAGAATGGTAAAGTTGCCGGTAGTGTCAGGCAAGGAAGTAATTAAAGTACTTTCTAAAATTGGTTTTAACGCTCGGAGAAATCCTCGGATTTAGAGATTTAAATCTCTGACCCATTCAACTCCTTGAGTTGAAGGTTTTAATCTGAGGTTATTAGCGAGGATTTCAAAATCCTTCGGATTTTGAGACCATTCTATTCTCGCGAATAGAAGGTTTCTCCGGCGGTCACAACCTCAAGAATGCTGACAATCGCATTCTTGATGGCATTCAAAGTCCAGTGGACTTAAAGATCAAAGATCTTTAATACATTCAACTGCTAGGCAGTTGAAGTCTTTGATGAACCCGAACAAGCCCCACACTAAAGTGTGGGGTTAAAACCCGAAGGGTTTTGTGACTCATATAAGAACAAGAGGAAGCCATGCAATATTAGTAAAAGAGTCTGATTATGCCAAGATAAAAAATATATTTAAAAATAGTAATATTTAAATATACCTTAATCTAAATAGTTCTATCTGAAATGGGAGTAATAACAATTAGTTTAAAGGATGAGATAGAAAGAAAGCTTAGAAGATTAGCTAGGGCTCGTTATTCAGGGCAAAAAAAAGGGCAATTAAGCTCTGCTATTACAGATGCTATTGAGGACTGGACTAGAAAGGACGAGCAACAGGAAATTATGGAAGAGTCTGTAGCTTTGCTTGATGAAGGTTTTAATATGGGAAGGTTGAAGGTAAAAGAGAGGGCAAAATGGCATGAAAGGTGAATCAATTATTGACACAACAATATTAGTATATTCTTATGACAAAGATGAAAGAGAAAAAAGGCCCATTTGCCATAACTTAATAAAGTCTATATTTAAAGGGGAAAATTATAGTTATATTACAAATCAAATATTAGGTGAATTATTTTCAGTTTTAACATCTAAAGTTGCCAAACCAATTTCTTTTGAAAAAGGTGATAAAATTATAAATTTGATAATTAAATCAGATAATTGGAAAAAAATTAATTATACTTATAATACTA
This sequence comes from Candidatus Woesearchaeota archaeon, assembly GCA_964626985.1. Lineage (GTDB taxonomy): Archaea > Nanobdellota > Nanobdellia > Pacearchaeales > GW2011-AR1 > CAZVKQ01. Next base: position 12,723 of record CAZVKQ010000006.1, read on the forward strand.
TCCCTATAGCGATGGAGTTTTCTGACAAATATAAAATTCATTTCTGGGATGCATTGATTGCTGCAACAATGATTGAGAATAATATTTTTACAATTTATACGGAGAATGAAGCTGATTTTAAGAAAATACCAGGATTAAAGGTTATTAATCCAATAACATCATGAAAAGTAAAATAATTCCGGCGTTGATTGCTCAGAATCAGAAAGAACTTAATTCTCGCTTTGAAAAAGTTAAAAATCTCGGCAAAATAATTCATATTGATGTCATGGACGGGAAGTTTGTTGTGAATAAGTCGCTTTGGTTTGATTTTAAACTGCCTCGTTCCAAAGGAAGAAAATATTGGGTGCATTTGCTTGTTTCTAATCCTCTGAAATGGCTCTCTAAAAATTTAAAGAAAGTTGATGGAGTTATTGTTCATATTGAGAGCAGGGATGATTTTGGAGAGGTTATACGTCTGATAAGAAATAAAAGAAAAAAAGTTGGGATAGGAATAAATCCCTTGACTAAAGTTGATAGAATTGAAGAGTATTTGTCAGAGGTTGATATGGTTTTAGTAATGACTGTTAATCCTGGAAAGTATGGCTCTAAGTTTCTGCCTAGTAATTTATCTAAAGTTAGGGCTTTGAAGAATCTAAAGCCGAGATTGAAAGTTGGGGTTGATGGAGGGATTAATGATAAGACAATTACTTTAGTTAGGAAAAGCAGGGCTGATGAGTTTGTAATTGGAGGTTATTTTCAGAATGCTAAAGATGTTTTTAATGCGGTTGAGAGATTGAACTGATTTCTCTTTTGTAGATAAACTTAGCTGCTTCAAGGAAGTTTTTTGCTTGGAATTTGTTTTTTGAGCTTAGTTTTTTAAATTTCTTGATTTCTTCTGATTTTTCTTGGAAAGGTACTAAGATTCCTAAACCTTTAGCTTTTATTGCTGCTTGAACATCTGTTACTCTGTCACCTATTAGGTAAATGGATGTATTTGATTCTTTTAGTTTTGCTTTTCTAAGGGCTTGTTTAATCATGCCTGGCTTGGGCTTCATACATTGACAGTTACAGATATTTTTTTTGATGAAGTTTTTTTCCCCACCGTGCTCTTTTACGTATCTGGGGTAGGGGTGTTCGCAAATAAAACAATAGTTTATTTGGACGCCTTGTTCATTTATTTTATTGATTATGTATTTGCAGACTTGTTTTGCTTTTGCTTTTGTTAATAAGAGGAGGTCTTTTCTTGAAATTCCCGGCTGGTTTGTAGTTATGTAAAAATGTGAATTTGGTAGCTTCTTTAAGAGTTTGAGTCCTTTAATTATGAAGGGTAACAATTTAATTTTTGACTTCCAGTTTTTTTGACTTCCTAAATGGTAATTGTTATCATAAATTAGAGTGCCGTCTCTATCTAAACAGATAAGAATATGTTTTTTCATTTTTCCTTTGCTAATAGTGCAGCGCCGATTAATCCTGCGTCGTCTGATAATTTTGCATGAACTATTGGAATTTTTCTTGGTAGTATGTCTTTCTGTTTAAATGTCTTAAGCATTGAAGGATAAATATGTTTTACTTTTGCGAAGCCGCCGCCCAAAATTATTATCTCGGGATCAAGATACATAGCCATATTAACTAGAGATTCTCCTATATATTCTCCTATTGTATTGTAGACTTTTTTTGCTTTTTTATTTCCTTTGGTTGCTAATTGCTCAATTTCCTCGCTTGTTATATCTTTTCTGATTAATTTTTGCCCAAGCTTAATAGAGGCAGGAGCAGATGCAATATGCTCAAAATATTTCCCTCTAACTAAAGAATGCCCTGGCTCTCCTGCAAAACCTGTTCCCCTATACAGAGCGCCATTAATAATTATTGCTCCGCCAATTCCTGTTCCTAATGTCAGAAGAATAAAGTTCTTTTTCCCTTTTCCTGCGCCATAATAAAGCTCTCCTAAGCCGGCACAGTTAGCGTCGTTATCAACAAAGACAGGGATTTTGTATCTGTTTTTTAAAATTGATTTTAAATCTACTCCTGTGTAATCCATGTTTGGAGTTCCGTATGTTTTTCCATTTCTTGTGAAGGCAGCAACGCCTACTCCTATTTTAGTAATTCCAGAATATGAATCTATCAGACTAAATAATGCTTTCGTGATTTCCGTTTTGGTCTTTGGAGTTTTGATTACTTTTTTATCTTTTATTTTCGTGCCTTCTACAATAGCTATTCTTATTTTGCTTGCTCCGATGTCTAGTGCTAAAGTTTGGGACATTTTAACTCTTTTTTATTCTTTAATGTAGAGAAGAATGCTTTTATAGTTTTCTGGAGGATTGGTTAGTTTTTTATAGTATTGGAAATTTATATTGGCATGAAGTTGCAAACAGAACGATTGATATTGAGGTATTTAGAGAGAAGAGATTTGAACGCTTTAGTTAGAAATGCGAATAATATTAATGTTTCGAGGCAGCTTGCTCTTGTTCCATATCCTTATAAGAGAAGCGATGGAGAGGGATTTATTATAATGGAAAATATGATTTTATTCAGAAAGTCCTTTCAACTAAATCTCTTATTTATATAAATATTGATTATTGGTAAGATGAAACTGACGAATAAACAAAAAGCTGAAAAAGAAAAATATGTTTTTGTTAGTTATGATAAGAGGTATCCTTTATTATTTGAGAGACAGTTAAGAAAATTGAGGAAGTTAATTGGTAGAGGTGCTAAAATTGAGCATGTTGGGAGTACTGCTGTTCCTAATCTCGGAGGTAAAGGAATTATTGATATTATAATAGGAGTTTCAAAGAAAGATATTATTAAGATAAAAAATAAATTGGAAAGAGGAGGATATAAATTTCGTCACGATTTTGGAAATAATGAGAGATTGTATTTTACTAAGAACTATACAGATAAAGGTAAAAAAAGAACTGTGCACGTTCATCTGACTTTTTTTAATAATATGACTTGGAAAAGTACTATTAAGGTAAGAGATTATTTGATCCAAAATAAGAATGTTAAGGAGGAGTATGCACGACTAAAGAAAGAAGGAGTTAATGTTGCAAGAGGTATTGGTGAGAAGTATAGAAAACATAAGCATAATTTTCTTAAGAGGCTTGAGAAAAAGTCTTCGAATTAATTAAAAACAATCGTTTTTAGTTAAAAACAAAAGTTTTAAATACAAGATATATCTTGTAAACATATGGCAAGAATAATTGAGCTTGGAACCATCAGTTCAAGAGGGCAAATAGCAATTCCATCAAAAATTAGAGGAGAGCTTGAACTTACCGAGGGCGAGAAAGTATTGTTTATTTTAGACGGAGATACATTAATTATAAAAAAAGTTATGGCTAAGAAAACTTGGAGAGAATTAACCGCTCCTCTAAGGAATGCGAAAAAAGATATTGAGGAAAAGGATGTTGTAGAGCTTGTACATAAGCACAGAAGAGAGAAAAGAGAAAGATGAAAGTGACTACGGACACAAATGTTTTGGTGTCTGCTACATTTTGGACAGGTGATTCTTATAAGATTTTGGATATGATTGATAAGGGTGAAGTTGAGTTAGTGCTTTCAGATGATATTATTAAAGAATATACTGATGTTGTTAATAGAGATGAAATTATGAAAAAAGTTGAAAACAAAGGGCTGATTATATCTAAGATTGTTGATAGTGCAATCACAAATGCAACGCTTGTTGAACCAGTTGAGAAATTAGATGTGGTTAAAGAAGATATAAATGATAACATCATTATTGAATGTGCTATAGAGGGAAAAGTTGATTATATTGTTACGCAAGATGAGCACTTATTGGATTTGAAGGAATTTGAGGGGATTAAGATTGTGACTCCTGAAGAAATGATGAAAATTCTTGATAGGAGTTTATGAAGTTATTTCTCAGTCAATATCCTCGCATTAAGAGCGATATGTTGCCAGTTTATTTTATGCTTTTCAAGAAGCTGGTCTTTTGTTCCGGAGTGAGGAATTTTTGAAACATAAAGATGTTTCATTTTTATATTTTCAGATTGCTCTTCAAAAGCAGATGCAAGCATTTCTCCGATGCCTCCCGCTTTATAATGGTCTTCTGATATAATTAATCTATTTCCGTGATGTTTAATAAACTGCGCTAATTTTTTTGTGTTTAATGGTTTAATACAATATAAATCAATGACTGCTGTGTTGATTTTTCTTGATTTTAGTAGTTCGTGCGCCCTTAGTGCTTCATGTAATGTAATGCCTGAGCCGATTAGGACTGCCTTATCTTTTCCAGATGATTTTAAAATTTTAAAATCTCCAATTGGGAAGGATTCTTTTTTTGAGTAGATTGTTTTTGTTTTTGACCTTGTTGTTCTTAAGTATTTGATTCCTTTTGAGCTGTATGACTGCAAGAGTAATTTTTCTGTTGATATTGCATCTGATGGATAGAAAATAATTGAATTTGGCAAATCGCGGAAAATTGCTATGTCTTCCAAACCCATTTGTGATGCTCCGTCTTCACCGATTGAAATTCCAGAGTGAGAGCCTGTGATTGTTAAATCTGCCGAAGATAAAGCAGCCATTCTTATCTGATCATGGGCTCTTGATAGGAATGCAGAAAAAGTTGATGCAAATGGAATGAATCCTTTTTTTGATAAACCAAGAGCAATTCCAATCATATCCTGCTCTGCTATGTATGTTTCAATAAATTGTCTTGGCGTTGATTTCTTTACTTCGTCAGAATGCGTTGAATTTGAGACTTCTGCATCAAGGGCGAGAACTCTTGAGTCTGATTTTGCCAGCGCCGCCAATGATTCTCCATAAGCCTCTCTTGTTGCTATGTCTTCTTTAAATTCAGGAGATTTGTATTTTGAGATTCTTGGCTTCCACTTTAATTTTTTAGGAACTTGTATTTTCATTTCAGGCATTTTTGGAGCAGGAATTTCCTTGAATGCTTTTTCTTTCTCTTTTTCAGAGAGGGGTTTGCCGTGCCAGTTTTCTTTGTTTTTTAGGAATGAAACTCCTTGGCCTTTGAAAGTTTTTGCTATAATAATTGTTGGTTTTCTTGACTTATGTGCTGACTTGAAAGCTTTCAGAAGTTCTTTTATTGAGTGGCCGTTGATTGCTATTGTTGTCCAGTTGAATGAGCTGAATATTTTTTTGTATTGTTTTATATCATGCTGGAGCATTGTTGGGCCTCTTTGTCCTAACCTGTTGGCATCAAGAATTGCGATTAAGTTATTTAGTTTGTAGTATGATGCCAATTGAAGCGCTTCATAGACAGAACCTTCTGAAACTTCAGAATCCCCCATTAGGACATAAGTTTTGTAATTTCGTTTTTGTAATTTTGAAGCGAGAGCCATTCCAAGTCCAATTGAAAGTCCTTGTCCTAGAGAACCGGTTGCTACTTTTATCCATTTTAAAGAATTTGGTGTTGGATGGCCTTCTAAGTTACTTGATTGTAAACGGAGCGAATTTAAATCATCTGAAATACAGCCAGCTCTTTTCAGCGACGCATAGAGAATTGGGGCGGCGTGTCCTTTGCTTAAAATGAATTCGTCATTGTCTTCATTATAGGGATTATTAATATCATATTTCATTTCTGAGAAGAATAAAACTGACATTATTTCTGCTGATGATAAACAGGAAGTTGGATGTCCTGACTTTGCTGAAGTTGTTGCTTCTATGGAATCTCTTCTTAATAGATTTGCTATATCTTGAAGTTCTTTGTTTGATGGCATCTCTTTCTTATATTGGGGGGAGGGGTTTGAGATATTTAAGGTTTGGGTTGAATAGATTTTTATAATATTGATTTTTGTTCTTGTTATGGATCTTGATGATTCTTTATCGAGGAGGTTAAGTTATAATAACCTTAAGAGGATGCTGGATGAAGCAGGGCCATTAGTTGATGCTTTTCGTGCACAATATGGTGTTGATTTATCAAGAGTTGGGCTTACCGATGAAAAAGGTTTTATAGAGCCATGTTACGAATTTACAGACGGAATGGGTCATTATACTATTGATGGGATAAAGGCTTCTTTGGAATAATCTTTTGAGTTGTATTTTTAAGATATCCGCCTATTTTCCGGCAGCCTAT
>CAZVKQ010000006.1:18763-21954 GCA_964626985.1 Candidatus Woesearchaeota archaeon
TAATAGAGATAGCTTGTCTTTTAGAGAACTAAGAGATTGCTGGTGTGTGATTTGTAATTTACCTAGTTTCTTCTGGTTTCTTGAAGCTTGAGATTCAAGGGTTGAGATTTCTCCATTATTTTTTGATATTTGTAATTTTAAATCTTCAATTGGGAATTCATTAATTTTTATTGAGGAGATTTCTTCATTTTGATATAATATAGATTCTATCCCTTTCTTTACTTCAATAATTGGGAGTTTAGATTCTTCGAGAAGGGTTAGGATTGACTTTCCTTTGTCTTTCAGGAGTTCTTTTTTGAAGTTTTCTTTATGTTTGTTTATTGTTGCGGCTTTTTTCTCAATTTCGTGGAAAGTGTTTAAGAGGGATTTGAAGTCAATTGATTCTTTTAAGAAATATACCTGTTTTTCTAATTTATTCTTCTGGAATTCCAAGTTTTTTATTTTATCTTGTTCTTTTTGATACTCTGGCGAATTCCTTATTTCTTCCATCTTTTTTACGAGAGAAGAGTTTTTTTTCTGGAGGTTTGATATTTCTCTTTTTATATTTTCTATCTTTTTGGAGATGAAAGAAGATTGTGAAATCAGAGAGTTTAGTTCAGATAACTTTGAATTTAATTGAGATAGATTTTGAAGAGAAGAGATTGTATTTTTGTTTTTATCAAGAATTTGATTGAATTCATCTGAAAAGTTTGATAGGGCGAGGCTTGTTTTTTTCAGAGAATTGCCACCGAGAAAGTTCACTTTTTTATAATTTATTATTGATTTATTTTTGAAATCTAAATAAATGGATTGTATTTCTTGGATTATTACACCGAGTTCGCTGGAATTTATTGAATTTAGAGAACGATTCAGGTCTTTTAAATGCGATATATAATTATTTAAATTCTCTTTTAGAATTGTTCTAATTCTTTCTTCTGATTGTATTTTCTTTAGGTTTAGAGATTCTAAAATTAAAATCTGTTCCCCTATTTCTTTTGTTAAATCTGAGGTTCTGTTTTTTATTTGGCTTATAATATTTGATTCTAAGTTTAGAATTTTTCTTTTTTTGGACTCTAGAACTAAAGGAAGGGATTCTAGTGTGGTTGACTCTGTTTCTTGAAGGTTTTCATGTTTGAAGAGATTTTTTATTGTGTCTAATAAACTCATAAGAGTATTTGATTGGGGAGGTTTATATTTTTTTGGAGAGTATAGATTAATAAAGGCAAGATTATTAAATCAGTGTTTCTTTATTTTGATATGAAAAAAGCGGTTATTGGGTATATTTATACAGGAGATTTGACTAAAGAGGAAAGGGTTTTTATGAGAGAGGCGAGAAAGAAAAATATCAGACTTGTTTTGCTTGACGAGTTTAGAGATCTTAAGGAAGAGATGCTCAAGAAAAAGATAGACGAGTGCGATATAATTTTTAACAGCAGCGCCGAGGATTTTGCTATTGAGTTTTCAAAATCAATAGAGAGCCTTGGAAAAAAGGTTGTTGACCCTACAAAGACTTACTATTATATAGAGGACAAGTGGATGTTCTTTTTGAAGTGCAGGGAGAATAATATTCCAACTCCCGAAACAATTCTTTTATCAGAGAATATTAATGTTTTGAAGAGGGAGCTTAAAGATTTTAATCACTGGCCTGTTATTTTGAAGAGAGTTTACGGCACTGTCGGGGAATTTGTTGAGAGGGCGGACAATGTCAGAGACGCTGTTAGAGTCATTAAAAAATTGTGGAAGAAAGGAAGTGAGAGACTTCCCATAATTGCGCAGGAGTTTATTGAGTCTCCAAGTTATAGGGTCACTGTTATAGACGGGAAGATTGCCCAGACTGCCTTAAAGGAGAATAGGTCTAGCTGGAAGGCTACAGGGAATTATGGAAATCATTTCAAGAAGTTTGATGTTGACAAAAATATGGAGAGGATTGTTAAGAAGACTGTTAGTGCTGTAAAGATAGGTGTCTGCGGGATAGACTTGCTTCGCAAAGGTAATGAATGGGTTGTTATAGAAGTAAACGCGGAGCCTGCTTTAGATTTCTTTGATGATGAGATGTCCTTGCTTGTTAGCAGGACTTTATCTTTCTTGAAAGCACAGGCATTAAAAGCTAGGAATCATAAAGCTTCTGCATCTTTTTTATCTCATTGAGATTTATTTCTGCTGTTATAATTCCTTCTTTATTTATTATTCTCTTTAGAAGTTTTGTTGGAGAGGCAATTGATGTATAGGAGACTTGGCGTTTTGATTTCATAACTGGATTGCATACTGCGACGAAGCAGACATTTTCGTATGCCCTTGCTGTAACTAAAGATTCCAGGATTTGAATGTCTCTTTTTTTGTGATTATTTTTGTGCGCTTCCTCATCGTACCACCATTGCGATGGGCAAAAGATTATTTCTGCCCCCTGCTTTTTCATTTTGCTGAATAGTTTGGGGAAAGCAATATCCCAGCAGATTGCAATTCCTATTTTCGCGAAGTCTGTCTTGAAAACTCCCGGTTTTTTTCCTAGTTTTACATTATCTCCATAGGGGTTTATTTTCTTGTATATTCCTTTTATCTCTCCTTTTCTGTCTATTAAGAGCGCTGCTCCATAGGTTCTTTTGTAAAGCAAGAGTTTGCTTCTTATTTTTATGTCTTCGGTAATTATGCACCAGATTGAGTTTTTCTTACATTCTTCCTGTATTTCTTTTATTAGAGGGTCTTTAAGATTGAAAGATTTTGTTTCGTGCAGACAGGACTCTGGGAAACAGACTATGTCTGCCTTTAGCTTCTTGGCTTTTCTGATGAATTGCTTTATTTTTTCTTTGTTTTCTTTTGAGCTTCTGGAATATTTTATTTGGGCGAGGGCTATTATTGGTTTCATTTTTTTATGAGGTAGAGATTGTTTAAAAATGTATTTGGCGCTGTAGGATAGTTTTAAAAATGATTTTGAGTGATTATTAATATGCCGATGTGCCAGAACGGTTAATGGGCTTGCCTCGAGAGCAAGTGTCCTTCGGACATCTAGGTTCGAATCCTAGCATCGGCGTTTCCTTCGGGATTTCTCGGTTCGTCCATGCAGAGCTTCGCTCCGCAGGAGCCTCGATGCTTACGCATCTTCAGCATTCCGAGTCCGGGCGTTAATATTATAAACTTCATAATTATAAGCACATATGGTAAAAAAGAAGGAAAGGATAACAGCTCTTTATAAGAAATTATAACGAGAGACCTAA
>CAZVKQ010000007.1:0-2214 GCA_964626985.1 Candidatus Woesearchaeota archaeon
CGGTGTTTATCCCAGTTCTGCTTCTGGAAGCTATTCTTATGGCTCGGGGAGTGCGTATTCAGGGCTGAGGAATTATTATAGTTCTGGGGGGTATTTAAATTCTGGAAGAGTGAGCGCTTTCTCTTCTGTTGACGGGGCGAGTATTTCTTCTGCTGGGGGCGGCGCTTTGAGTGATGCTTTCTATACATTTAGGACAGATAATGCGCGGCGCGACTTTATTAAAAATGCTCCTAAAGTTAATTATTATCTTGTTAGAACCGGGAGATATTATAGTCCTTATAGGTATTATTACTGAAGATTTATAAATCGTTGATTTTTTAAATGAATATGGAGAATAAAAATGTCGGATATCTTGTTCTTGGGATTTCTGTAGTTGTAGTTGTTATTGTAATATTATTTAACAGGGCTTTGAAGGATATTGTTAAATTGAGCTGCGGGCTTGAGCATGGGACGAGTTGTCCGATGTATGTTGCTGTGAATCAGCAGACTTATTTGGCTTTTGCAATTGTCGGAGTTTTAGTTGTGATTGGAATTGTTTTGGTATTCAGCAAACCTAGAGAGAAAATCGTTGTTAGGAGAATTAAAGAGAAAAAGGTAGAGAAGAAAATTGACTTGAGCGACTTGAGAGCAGAAGATAGAAAAGTTTTTGGATTGATTAAAGAGAATGGCGCGATGTTCCAAGCCGATTTGGTTGAGAAGACTGAATTTGGCAAAGCAAAGATGTCGCGCATAATTGATAGATTAGAGGGGCGGGGCTTGATTGAGAGGAAAAGAAGAGGAATGACGAATGTTGTTGTTTTAAAGGAAAAGTGAGTGAAACTGGTTTCACAAAAGTAGTTAAATAGAAATCAATCTTAAATTTTATATGAGTTTAAAAGAATTCAGGAAAGAATTGAACGGGAGCAGAGTTGAAGGAGAGCTAATCAGAACTATCTTTTATTCGCTCGCTACATCATTTATAGTTTTAGGATTATTGTATTATTTAAAATTCAGATTTATTGAGAACTTTATGACTTCTTATGGATATTTCTTATTTTTTGCTGCCTTAAGCTATGGCTTGATTGTTCCGACTATAAGGCAAGTTAGGGCATATAAAGAATTTGCGTGCATGAGTGGAATGATGATTGGAATGACTATAGGTATGGTTGCTGGCTTCTTGCCCGGATTCTTTCTTGCTTCTACTAATGGAATGTTTGTTGGAAGCGTGTTTGGAATGAGTGTAGGAATTATATTGGGAATTTGGAATGGCAAGTGTTGTGGTATTATGGGGGTTATGGAAGGAATGATGGCTGGTTTTATGGGGGGCTTGATGGGAGCAATGACTGCATTTATGTTGTTTAATGACCATTTGATTGCTTCAATGGTAATAGTATTTTTAATTTCAGCTTTTATTCTCTTTACTCTAAATTATATGGTCTATAAGGAAATGAAACTTGAGGAAAGGAAAGTAAAAGAGGATCATCTTTGGACGCTTGTTATAACTTTTGTTTTAATAAGTCTGACTACGTGGTTAATGATATTCGGGCCAAGAAGCGGGGTGTTCGGATAGATATATAAACCTGAGATTAATAATTTCAAGATGAAAAACACAACAATGCTTTATATTATTGGATTAATGATTTTGATAGTTGGAGGTTTTGTGTTCTTTAATGGCGACAATAAAGCCAGTGCTGAAATAGCTACAACTAATGGAGAAGTTATTAAAGGCCAGACACAGCAAGTCGTCCTAAGCCAAGATGGTTATAATTACAAGGACGGCACTGCTGAAGCTGGCAAGTCTATTATTCTTAGTGCTGATAACTCTGTTAGAGGATGCTTAAGGTCTGTTGTATTTAATGTTGAAGGCAAGAAGTATTCAAAATATCTTAGAACTCCTGAAGACACTTTGGACTTGCCTGCTCTCCCAAAAGGAACTTATTCCTTCTCCTGTACTATGGGAATGGGTTACGGCAAGCTCGTTGTTAAATAAAATGAAAGAGATATTTAAAAAACCATATGTCTATTGGTTTTTGGTTATATTTATTTTTTACTTAGGTGTAAATGTTTTAATAAGCGGTTTTTATAATACTATTCCATTGATTATAATTTATTTTAAAGCTGTTAATTGGCTGAAACTTGGGGTTTCTTTATTTTTGACATTAGTTATTGGCTTTCTAGTCTCTCTTAATGGAATTTTAATTTATATAAAATATAAAGAGAGAAAGAAGTGCAGAG
>CAZVKQ010000007.1:2224-5457 GCA_964626985.1 Candidatus Woesearchaeota archaeon
CCCTTTATGTATTACTGGAATTCTTCCTTTGATATTAGGATTAATTGGAATAAGCTTTAGCTTTGCGAGTCTGCCTTTTCAAGGAATTGAAGTCCAAGTTTTAGTTGCTTTAATTCTTCTTTTAAGTTATAGGCAGATTTCTAACAGTAATAGAAAGTTTTAAATACTATATGTTCTTAAATATCATATGATAAATGAAAACATATTAGAACAACATAAACATGAGGGATTTACAGAGAAAGAATTATATGAGGCATATAAATTGTTTTTTAATACCTTGAGCAGTGAGCCAAGATTAAAGATTATTAATCTATTAAGAAGTGGAAAGAAGAGTGTTAGTGAAATAATGGAAGACTTGGAAATGGATCAGACTGCTGTTTCGCACAATTTAGCAAGATTGAAGAAATGCGGCTTCGTTAAGTCTGAAATAGAAGGGAAGTTTAGATTATATAAACTGAATGAAAAGACAATTAAGCCTTTGATGGAGAATATTGATAAACATATGAAAGAGCATTGCATTCATATATTGAGAAAAATGAAAGGGGGGAGAAGATGAAAGATAATAATACCATAATTTTGATAGTTGTATTGATTGCTGTGCTATTCTTATTTTTTGTTATGCCATTTGGCGGTGGCGGATGGGGAGGGCTATGCGGGATGATGGGAGGATATGGATTCGGAGGATATGGCATGATGGGAGGATTTGGACTTGGCTGGATTTTTATGCTGGCTGTCATTGTAGCAGTAGTTTTGCTGATAGTCTGGCTTATTAAACAGCTGGAAAATCCAAGGAGAAGAAAGTAAATGGTAAGCGAAGAAAACTTAGAGAATCATACCGTCTATAAATGCGAGAAATGCGGATGGCTTTATAAAAGCAGAGCAATTGCTGAAAGATGCCAAAGCTGGTGTGAAAAACATAAGTCCTGCAATTTAAAATATCAAAAGCACGCAATAAAACTATAAGGAGGAAACATGAAAAAAATAAAGTTAACTATTGAAGGAATGCATTGCGCTTCCTGCGCTTCAAACATAGAGAGAAGCTTAAAAAGCACAAAGGGAGTCAGAGCAGCAAATGTCAGCTTGATGCTGAAGAAAGGCAGTGTAGAAGCAGAAGACTCTGTTTCAGAAGAAGATTTGAGAAAAGCAGTTGCCAGAACAGGATATAAAGTAATTAAAATAGAATAATGGAACACAAACACGAAGAGCCTTTGGAAGACAACGAAATAATTGGATGGAAGAGAAAGCTTGTGTGGTCTTGGGTACTAACAATTCCTATAGCAATAATAATGCTTTCAGAAAGAATTTTTGGCTATGCTTTAATTAAAATGCCTTATTCAGCTGTTTTAATTCTTATTATGGGCTTTCCAGTTATTTTTATATTTGGATGGGACACAATTAAAGGCGGGATAAGGGGATTGGTTACATTTTATTTTAATATGGATTCTCTTATTGCTTTGGGAACTATCATTGCTTATTTAACCGGAATCTTGGCTCTTACAGGAGTTGTCTTGGATTATTCCGGTGTTGCAGCAATGATAATGGCTTTTTTTACAACAGGAAAATATGTTGAAGCAAAAGCGCGAGGCAGGGCGTCTCAGGAAATCAGAAAGCTACTTGAACTCGGGGCGAAGAAAGCAGTTGTTATAAGAAATAAGAAAGAGATTGAGATTCCAATAGAAGAAGTAAAAGTCGGGGATTTGATAATTATAAAACCTGGGGAGAAAATTCCTACAGATGGAATTGTTGCCGGAGGGGAGAGTGCTGTTGATGAATCAATGGTTACTGGAGAGTCTATTCCTGCTGACAAAACAAGAGGAAGCAATGTTATCGGGGCGACAATAAATCAAGATGGGATATTAAAAGTAAAAGCTACAAAAATTGGGAAAGACACTTTTCTTGCCCACATTATAGAATTAGTAGAAGAGGCGCAAGGGACTAAGGTGCCTATACAAAAACTTGCTGACAAAATAACTTCTGTTTTTGTTCCTGCGATTCTTGTTATTTCTATTCTTACTTTTGCCAACTGGTTTATATTTACAGGAAATTTAAGCAGGGCGATTGGCGTAGGAATTGCTGTTTTAGTTATTGCTTGTCCTTGTGCTTTAGGATTGGCAACGCCGACAGCTTTAATGGTTGGCTCTGGAATGGGAGCTAAGCGTGGTATCCTTATAAGAAAGGGCGAGGCAATTCAAACAATGAAAGAAGTTAAGATAGTTGTTTTTGACAAAACCGGAACAATAACTAAGGGCAAACCAGAAGTTACTAATATTTATTCAAAGATAAATGAGGGGAAACTATTGGAAATTGCAGGAAGTTTAGAAAAATTATCTGAACATCCAATTGCAAGGGCTATTGTTGAGAAAGCCTCTCTTAAAAATTATAAGAAGGTCATAGGGTTTAAAGTTTTGAGAGGAAGAGGCGTAGAAGGAATAATTTCCGGGGAGAAAATAATAATTGGTAATAGGACTTTAATGAAAGATAAAGGAATTAATTTTAAAATACTTGAGAATGAGATAAGTAAATTTGAAAATGAAGGCAAAACTACAATGATTATAGCTAAGGGCAAAAAGGTTATTGGAGTGATTGCTGTGGCAGATGCAATAAAAGAAGACTCCAGAGATGCTTTAGGGATTTTAAATAAAGAGGGCTATAGAACTATAATGATTACCGGAGATAATGAGAGGACTGCGAAAGCAATTGCAAAAGAGGCAGGAATTAAGGAGGTTATCGCGGGCGTTCTACCAGAGGATAAAGCTAAGAAAGTTGAAGATCTTCAAAAATCTGGATTTGTGGCTTTTGTTGGAGACGGGATAAATGACGCTCCTGCTTTGAAGCAGGCAAATGTAGGTATTGCGATGGGTTCTGGGACAGATATTGCTATTGAAGCAGGCGACTTAGTTTTAGCCAAAAGTTCTTTAATTGGTGTTGTGCAAGCAATAAAACTTTCGCAAGCCACTTTCCGCAAAATCAAGCAGAATTTATTCTGGGCTTTTGCTTATAATGTTGTTGCTATTCCTCTGGCTGTTGCCGGCTTATTACACCCTGTTATCGCTGAAATTGCTATGGCTTTATCTTCTATAACAGTTGTTACAAATGCTAATTTGCTGAGAAGGGCGAGGATTTAGCGGAGGATTTATATAATATAATTTCTTTTTGGTTTTATGAAAAAAGGAGTGATTATCTGGATTGTTTTAATAATCGTCTTGTTAGTTGCTGGGTTTTATCTTTTCAGC
>CAZVKQ010000007.1:5467-19153 GCA_964626985.1 Candidatus Woesearchaeota archaeon
CAGCAGGAATGTTGGGGAAGTGAATACTAATGATGAAACTCCTAATCCAAGCCAATTGGTTCCTGTACCTGGAGAAGATGTGGATGAGATGATTGTTGAATCTGGGGAGTCTGATAGTGAAGAGGGGAATATTGTTGAAATAACTTCTTCTGGCTTTTCTCCTTTGACTATGAGAGTTAGTGACGGGGAGAGTGTTACTTTTGTTAATGCGGGAAATAGAGCGAGCTGGCCTGCAAGTGATGTTCACCCAACACATAGAAGTTATCCTGGAAGTGATATTAGTAAATGCGAAGGCTCTGAAAGAGGAGAGATATTTGATGCTTGCAGGGGCTTGGGGGAAGGAGAGAGCTATACTTTTACTTTTGATGAGAAAGGAGAGTGGAAATATCACGACCATTTGAATTCTGCTAATAAAGGAACAATAATTGTTGAATAGCTATGAGCGAAGATTTTATAAGCTTTGATGAATAGTCTTTGTTAAGAGGTTGATATGAAGATAGCTATTAATGGTTTTGGGCGGATAGGGAGAGTTTTCTGCAGGATTGCTCTTGATAGGGACTTTAATATTGTTGCTGTGAATGATATTCATGGGGTAAGTGATGCGGCTTATCTTTTAAAGCATGATAGTGTTTATGGAAAATATAAGAAGAAAGTTATTGCGCGGGGGGACAGCTTGATTGTTGACGGCAAAAAAATAAAAGTTTTAAGCGAGATGGAGCCTTCTAAACTGCCTTGGAAGAAGCTTGGAGTTGATGTTGTAATTGAGTCTACTGGTGTTTTCAGAGATCCTACTCAAGTTAAGGCGCATATAGATGCTGGAGCAGAGTATGTCTTGATTACTGCGCCTTGTAAGGGAGGGAGCCCGGATATTACTGTTCTTCCGGGAGTTAATGAAGAGAAATTAAAGAAGGAGCATAAAATTATTTCTGTTGCTTCCTGCACAACTAATTGTCTGGCTCCTGTTGTCAAGGTTTTGAACGATAAGTTTGGAATAAAGAGGGCTATGATGACGACTGTTCATGCTTATACAAATGACCAAGCGATACAGGACAGCTACAATTCTAAGACTCGGCGGGGGAGGGCGGCTGCATTGAATGCAATTCCAACTACTACCGGAGCTTCAAAATCTGTTGTAGAGGTTTTGCCGGAGTTGCTGGGAAAGATAAGCGGTCTTGCTGTGAGGGTTCCTGTTGCTGTCGGCTCTTTAATAGATGTTGTTGCAGAGCTTGAGAAGAATTTTTCGGTAACTCAAATTAATGGAGCTTTCAAGAGAGCTGCTGATGGGCCGATGAAAGGCGTTTTGAGTTATAGTGATGAGGAGCTGGTTTCATCTGATATTATAGGGGATTCAAGTTCTGCTGTTTTTGATTCCTTAAGCACGCAGAAAGATGGGAATTTAGTCAAGGTTTTGGCTTGGTACGATAATGAATACGGATATTCTAACAGAGTTGCAGATGTTGTTGAGATGCTTGAGAAGTTCTTGAGGAAAAAATAATTTCATTTAGCAGTTCTTCTTTAATTGTTATCTGCTAATTGCTGAGCATTTGGGCAGGCAGGTTTTTTATTGTTAATAGGAATAATTAAAAATTGATTTTACTTTGTATTATTATGAAAAAGGGGTTGAGGACTTTAGATGATTTTGATACAGAGAACAGTGGTTCTCTGTCCCGTAAACTTTCTAGTGGGAAGAAAGTTTCCGGTTTTAAGGGGAAGAGGGTTTTATTGAGAAGTGATTTGAATTCTGAAATAAGAAATGGGCGAGCTGTTATAAGTGATAGGATAATTGAATCAGCCAAGACTATCTCTGAGTTGAAAAAGAAAGGGGCGCGAGTTATTGTTTTAGCTCATCAGGGAAGGAAAGGAGGGGATGATTTTACCTCCTTGAGGGAGCATTCTAATTTACTGAATAGATACGTTAAGATAAAATTCGTTGATGGTGTTGTTGGGACTAAAGCATTGAGGGCAATTGATTCTTTAAAGAACGGAGACGCAATTTTGCTTGATAATGTTAGAAAGATAGATGATGAAGTTGACTTTGGGAAAGGCAGAAACAAAATTGCTGAATTTTTTAGAGGCAAGTTTGATATTTATGTTAATGATGCCTTTAGTGTTTGCCATAGAAAGCATGCTTCTGTTGTTTTGCTGCCTAGATTAGTTAAGGAACGCGCAGTTGGGAGACTGATGGAGCGCGAGCTTGAGAGTTTGGAGAGAGTTCGGGGGCGGAATTGTTTATTTATTTTGGGGGGGAGCAAGACAGATAATATTTTATTATTGGGAAAGGGGAGAAAAGTATTGGCAACTGGTGTTTTTGGACAGTTATGTATGATTGCCAAAGGATGCAATTTGGGGGTGCAGAATAGATTTTTGAAGGACAAGCTGTCTATTGTGCCTAAATTGAAGAGAGTTGTTTCCAATGTTAGAACGGCGCGCGATGTTGCTCTGAAAGTTAATGGGAAAAGAAAAGAAGTTATGATAAAAAATTGTCCTTTTAAGGAGCAGATATTTGACATTGGGCATTTTACTGTTGAAGAGTATGTTAAAGAGATTAAAAAAGCTGGTGCGGTTTTTATGAAGGGAACTGCAGGATATTGTGAAGAGCAGCAGTTTTGTTATGGGACTAGCGAATTGTTAAAAGCTATCGCTAAATCTTCTGCTCATAAAGTATTGAGCGGAGGTCATTTATCTACTGCTTTGAAGAAATTTGGAATTTCAAAGAAGAAATTTGATTATGTCTCTTTGAGCGGGGGAGCGACTGTTAATTATATTGCTGGAAAAAGATTGCCTGGTTTGGAGGTATTGAAAAAATAAAGAGATTGCCTAAAAATTTGCTATCTCCGTAGCAAGCTGCAGGGTATTTCGCGAATTTTTTCGCTTCGCGACCAGCAATCTCTAATTTTCAAATTGGCGCAGCAAGCTGTTAGGTATTAAACCCAATTTGAAAATAACAACAATTAAAAATAAGACTTGCTAAATTTAATTATATAAAAGAGGATAAAATGGGCAAGTTTGATGTAATATCTGTTGGAAGTGCTGTTGTAGATGTATTTGTTTTTAGTGATGTTCATGAGCATAAGCATAGCAATAGAATGGAGATGTGCTATCCTGTTGGTGAGAAGATGCTGATTAAAAAAATTTATTTTATGACTGGGGGCGGCGGAACAAATACTTCTGTTGGTTTTTCAAGACTTGGACTTAGAGCCGGTTTTCTGGGAAAGACCGGTGTTGGAAATAATTCTGATATTATTATGAGAGAATTACACAAAGATAAAGTTGAATTTCTGGGTGTAAGAGACAAAAAATTTCATACAGGGTATTCTGTTATTTTAGACAGCCATGGAAAAGACAGAACAATACTGACATTTAAGGGAGCTAATGATGAGCTGAAGCTTGAAGAAATTAATTTAAGGAAGCTGAATACAAAGTGGTTTTATTTTTCCTCCTTAATGAAAGAAAGTTTTAAGACAATGGAGAAATTATCTGAATATGCCTCTAGAAAAAAAATAAAAATTGCTTACAATCCAAGCAGTTATCAATGCAAAAGAGGCGCTAGATACTTGAGTAAAATTCTTGGGAATACAGAGATTTTGGTTTTGAATAAACAGGAGGCGGAGATGCTTTCTGGAAGGAAGGAGGGGAAGGTTTTTTCTGCTTTGAGAAAGTTAGGACCAAAAATTGTCTGTGTTACTGACGGTATTAAAGGAAATAAAGTCTTTGACGGCATTCATTTATATTCTGGAGGAACACATAAAAACATAAAATGCTCTGAAAAGACAGGAGCAGGAGATGCTTTTTCTTCTGGCTTTGTGGGAGCTTTAATAAAGGGAGAAGACATTGAGAGGGCGATGCAGTTTGGAAGCGCGAACGCAGAATCAGTTATTCAGCATTTGGGAGCAAAAAATAAATTATTAAAGTGGAAAGAGGCCGAAGAGATTATAAAGAAGAAGCCAGTTAAAGTCATAAGAAGGGTGATGATATGAAAATAGTTTTATTTGAAATAGACAAGAAAGAAGAAGGTTATTTTAGAAAAAATTTGAAATTGAGGAATCATAAGATAGTTTATTTTATGGGAGAATTAAACAATAAAAATATTGGAAAGATAAAGGATGCTAATATTCTGGTTTTGTTCATACATTCTAATATTAATGCTGAATTTTTGGATAGAGCGCCTAAACTGAAGTATATAGCGACGATGTCTACAGGGTATGATCATATTGATATGGATGCCTGCAGGAAAAGGGGAATCAGAGTAAGCAATGTTCCTTATTACGGAGAGAATACTGTTGCTGAACATACCTTTGGACTGATACTTAATTTGTCGCGAAAGATATACAAGGGGATTGAGAAGACAAAGATGGATGATTTCTCTTTAACTGGGCTTGAGGGATTTGACTTAAAGGGGCGGACTCTTGGAGTGATTGGAGCAGGGCATATTGGACTGAAGGTTATTAAAATGGGCCGAGGGTTTGACATGAAAGTTATTGCATATGACAGAACGCCGGATAAGAAAATGGCTAAGAGACTTGGATATTCCAATGTCTCTTTGAGCAACTTATTAAGAAAAGCTGATATTATAACTATTCATGTTCCTCTTGTGCCTGCGACGAGACACTTGATTAACATGAATAATATTAAACTAATCAAAAGAGGGGCATATCTTGTTAATACTGCCAGAGGCGAGATTGTTGATACGCAGGCATTGAAATATGCTCTTGACAAAGGAATTTTGGCTGGGGCTGCTTTGGACGTCTTGGAAGGCGAGGAAAATGTCAAGGACGAGGCAGAGCTTTTGAAGAGGAGGATAAGCGGAGGAGAGTGGAAGACTTTTATTCAAAATCATCTTATCTTAAAAGATAAAGACGTTATAGTAACTCCTCACAGTGCCTTTTATTCGAGAGAAGCTATTGAAAGGATTTTGGATACAACTGCTGATAATGTCAGGGGATTTTTGAAAGGAAGGATTGTGAATGAAGTAAAATGATATTGAATAGTATTAAGAAGCGTATGGAAATTAGGCGGCGCGAGGAGCTATTGATTCATTTGATTCCTGAATTTAATTATGCTGATGTTCTGCAAGTTATTATTGGAGCTTCTATTCTTGCTGTTCCTGTCGGTTTTACCGAAGAAACATGGGCTCTTGGGCAGAGTATGCCTTTGTTTAATATTTTTGCATTGATGGCACTGTCTGTTTTATTTATTGCTATGTTCGTGAGATTTCATGTTCATAAGCATCATGGAATAGATAAGTTGAAGGGTGTTTTTTTAAGAAGAGTTTTCTTTACCTATTTGTTTGCATTTGCTGTTGTTGCTATTATCTTGACTTTAATTCAGAGGGCTCCTTGGATGACTGACTGGCTTTTAGCTTTCAAGAGGATAGTTATTGTGACATTTCCGAGTTCGATGAGCGCAGCAATTGCTGATACATTGAAGTAGATTTATTTTTTCTTAATAGATAGATAAATATTATTATCAATGTTAATATTAAAATTATTATTATGGCTATTATGACTATCCTGATAATTGTTTTTTTGTTTTCTCCAGAAGAGCTTAATTTTATTTCTGTGGAATTTGACTGGTTGATTTGAGTTATTGAAGTATTTGTTTCTACTGTTTCGTTGGGTGTTTGATTGTTTTCTTGAGATGTTATATTTGGTGTTTGGTTTTGGATTGTTGGAGTTGTGATTGCCTCTGCTGCTCCTGATGAGCATTTGTGGACCTTTATTAGAGCTTCTTCGTCTGTTGCTGAAAACAATTCTATAATGAATTGCTGGGAGTCAACTGTTATTTCTTGATATATGTCCTGCGTGCCTGCTAAAGAGATTTCTTCTGTTCCGACTATTATATCTGCTGTGCCTTCGCTTTTTGAAAAGAGGAATACCTTGAAGCTGCCTATTGAGACTATTTCGTTTATTTCCGCGTCTTCTGTTGAACCTTCTATTTGTATTTTTGCTGTTTCTGCACTTGAGTCTGAGAGATTTTGAAGAAGAGCTGTATATGTTCCTGAATACAAGCTAAATTCTTTTGAGACGTTTTCTGTCAGCGAGAGCTTTTCTGCGTTTATCAGCAAACTTGCTGATATTCTGTTTATTGCTGCTGTTTCTTCTGCCTTCATTACTCCTATACCCAGGTTATTTATTTTTTTTGATGAGCCCTCTGATATTTCTTTTGTATCTTGAGATAAAGTTGCATTAGATTCTGTGCATTTGAATTGTATTGCTTGGGCTATTGGGAGAATTATTATGAATATGATTATTATTAAAAGAGACTCTTTTTTCATGGATTATTTAAGATATTTTGGTATTTAAAGATGTTTCACACTTTAACTTATTCGTATCTTTTATCTACAACCTTGTGCCAGCTGATATGCCCTTCAAATTTCATGTTTAGTCGCCATGTCAAGCCGAGATTAAAAATTAACAGTGCTATGATTAAGCTTTCTGTCTCCCAACTTCCTCCAAGTATTGATTTCAGTAATTGATAAGCTATGAATAATCCTAAGAGAATTAATATGATATCCAGCCAGTTTAATTTCATTTTAGCCCAGTAATTGAATTTTAATTAGATATATGACTAATAGGATAATTAATATTATGATTATAATCGTGAGCCAGTCTATCTCTTTTTTCATTTATTTATAAAGGATGGGTTTTATATAAATTATTCGTATCTCAACGCTTCAACTGGCTTTGTTTTTGTGGCTTGGTATGCGGGCCAGAGGCCTGAGAGAGCGCCGACTAAAAATGAGAATGTTAAAGAGCTGATGAAGAGCCATGCAGGAGTAGAAGTTTGGAGAATTGTTGTTGCCAATTGCTCTACTGCAATGTATTCTATTAATTGAGCTATTGCAAATCCTAAAGAGATTCCTAGAATGCCTCCAACTATTCCTAAAATGCCTGATTCTGTTAGGAAAATAATTAAGATGTCTTTGTTCTGTGCGCCGATTGCTTTCATAACTCCTATCTCTCTTGTTCTTTCTAGGACAGAAGTGTACATTGTGTTTGCGATTCCTATCCCTCCTACTAAAAGTGATATTCCGGCTATGCCTAAGAGAAATGCCGTGATTATATTGAGAACTTGCCCAAAAGTTTCTAAGACTTCATCTGGCGTTAAAATTGAAAAGTCCTGCGTTTTGTCATTTACGTTCCTGGAGTTTTGTAACTTTCTTTCTACTCTGTCTGCTATTTCTATAATTTGAGATTCTTCTTCTACTTGAACGACTATTGTGTCTATTCTTTCTGGAATGTTGAAAAGAGGGCGGAAGTTTTCATAGGGCATGTAAATCAATCTATCATCTGATGGATTACCAACTGTTTTTAGAATTCCTTTGACTTTGAATTCTTCTTTCTCATTTATTAGAATTTTATCTCCGAGTTTTACTTCTTTTCCGAGAAAGTTATTGTGCTTGTATTGAGAGCCAATCATTATATTTCCTTCGTCTCCTTTATCTAAGAGTCTGCCTTCTTCTGCTACATAAGCGCTTGTTTCCGCGAATAAGTCTGATGTTTCTAAATCTATTCCTACAATGGATGTATATCTTATTTCATCTGATAATTCTATTTTTGCTGGGCTTATTGTCCAGGGAGATGCTAATTTTACTCCTGGGATTTTTTCTATTACATTTAAGTCTTCTTTTGTTAGTTGGACAGCTCCTCCGGTTCCAGGGCCTGCTATTTGTCCTCTTGGCTGGACGAAGAATTTGTCTGTTCCGAACAATCTGAACTGCTCTTCTATTGCTTCTTCTAAACCTAAGGAGACGCTGATTAGAACGAAAATTGTTGCTATTGCTATTAAAATTCCTAATAAAGTTAAGAAAACTCTTAGTTTTCTTTTTCTGATGTTTTTTAGTGCTATTATTGTGTAGTCTAGAGCGGACATTTTTATTTTTATGCTCCTTGTCTGTTAATTAGTGCTAATTCTAGATGTCCTATACAAGATCTATCTTCAAATTGAAAATTACAGGTAGAAAGGATTATACCATTTTGCTCTCTTTTATCTTTTAGTGTTAATTCGCCATTGAAGGGCTTGTCTGTTGGAATTGGTTTTCTGAATTTTTTTCTTGATTCAATAATTAACATTTTTTCCCTTTGTAATTCTTTGAAGTTTAAATTTCTGAGTTCTGGGTCAATACCTAATCTTATTGCTTCATATATTCCTACATAAGCAAGTTGGTTTAGACATAGTTGTATCTCTATATCTGTTGCGTGTTGTAGAGAGCAGTTTGCATAAAAACAGGATTCTGGTATTTGGAATTGACCTTGTATTGTTGGATAATCTATCCTTGCAGATAGTAGAAGTCTTTGTTGTGGTTTATAGATATCTAAAACTTCATCTAAACTTGTTTGTAGTACTTCTATCATTTTAACTCCTTAGTGCGTCTACTGGATTTAATTTTGATGCTTGAAGAGCAGGGAGGATTCCTGATAAGATTCCTATTAAGAGAGAGAATGAGATTGCTGTTAGTATTAGAGGGTAAGAAATTGAGACTTGCAACAAGTTTATTCCGCCTAGTGCAGAGGTGGCTGCTCTTGACGCAGTGAATGCCAATGCTATGCCTATGCCTGCTCCGACTATTCCTCCGACTAAACCGAGGATAGCTGATTCTGTTAGGAAAATAATTAAGATATCTTTGTTTTGCGCGCCGATTGCTTTCATAACTCCGATTTCTTTTGTTCTTTCTAAGACAGAAGTGTACATTGTGTTTGCTATTCCTATTCCCCCAATTAATAAGGCTAGTGCGGCGATTCCAGAGACAGTTATGTTGATTATGTTTAGAATGTTATTCACTGTACTGATGCTTTGAACTGGTGTCTGAACAGAGAAATCTTCTTCGCCTATTTTTTGTTTTCTGTCTTTTCTTAGCGCTCTTTCTATGTCTTCTGCAACTTGCGTTATTCTGTCCTCGTCTTCAACCTGAACAACTATGAGATCTATTTCGTCTTCAATTTTTAGAATTTCTTCTAAGTCTGACTCCGGGATTAGGATTACAGAGTCAAAGATTAGTGAGCCGGTCTTTTCTAATATTCCTATTACTTCAAATTCTTTTCCTTGGATTGTTAAAGTTGTTCCGACTCTGATTTCTTTTCCGTATCTGTCTTTGTCTAAGAAATCTCCTCCTAACACTACTTTTCCTTTGTCTGTTTCTTCTAATAATCTTCCTGCTTCTAATTCTGCATTGATAGCGTCGTAGATTATTTTTATATGGTCTTTATTAGGGGATATTGAGCCAACTGTTTCAAATCTGGAGTCTTTGTTGAATTCAACTGTTGCGACTCTGATTAATCTTGGGATTGCGAATTCTACACCGTTGACTGATTCTACTATTTCTAAATCTTTTTCTGTTAGTTTTGCTATTGATGTTGAGCCGGGAGGGCCGAAGCCTGTTCCTGTGTTTTGGATTAATAATTTATCTGCGTCTAAAGTATTGAATTGCCCTGTTATTGCCTGTTGCAATCCATTACCTAATGAGATTAAAGAAACAACTGCGGCTATTCCGAGGAAAATTCCGAGCATTGTCAGCCAGGAGCGGATGCCTCTTTTTCTGACGTTTTTAATTGCTAAGAGTAAATAGTCGGTGAACATTTTATCACCTTGATTGCTGTGCTTTTGATTTTCTTATTCTAAGCCGTCTTTTGATTGTTCTGTAAAGTATGAAGGCCAGGATTAGTGTTATAGCTGATAAGATATATAGATTTGTGTTGTTTTTGTTTATTATTCCTAGTTCAAGAGCTTCTTCTGTTGAGTAGACTTTTATCGGGAGTTCTACTATTTCTACTTTATTATTATTTGCGAAGTCTTTGTATTCTACTCTTGCTGTGAATTTAGGAGCTGTAGATTTAAATATAACGTCGAAGGTTGCTGTTTCAAAGTCATCTGATTCAACCTCTCCGATATAGACTTCATCGTCTGACAAGAGAGTAAAGCCGTCTGGGATTATTTTTATCAAGACGAATTTTGCATCGCCGAATTCCTTGTTGATTATTCTTAGAGTTAATTGCCCTTGTTGATTTAGGACTGGATTTTCTGTGTTAATTGTATATTGGAGTTTTGTTTTTCCTTGGATTGATATGCCTATTGTTCCTTTTCTTATTTGCGGTGTTGAATCTATCTTAAACTCTAAAGTGTATGGGATTGAGTAATCGCCAGGAGGAATATTATTTGATGCTTTTAATGTGAAGCCGAAATCTTCTTCGTCGCCTTCGTCAATTTCATCTATTGAAACTTGGGAGCTTCCTACTGATACGAATGGGACATTTGTTAATTCTAAAGTTAGAGAAATGTCTTTTGCATCATCCTTTAGATTGTTTTCTAATTCTATGAATATTTTTGCTTCTTCTCCGGGGGCAAAGACTGGAGTTGTGACTGTTCCGATTGTTACTGCTGAAGCTAAAGTTGAGACTAGTATTAGTGCTAATATTGTTAGGATGGTTGTTTTTATCATGATAATTTGTAGAAATTTGGGTTTAAAAAAGTTGTTATTGTGTCCTGACTTTTTAGGGGCTACATAATTAGTTGGCAGAAATGTTGAACTTGAAGGGTAAAGAGAGTTTTATTTCTTCTAGTGATTTTGACCTTGATTTGAAGTTGAATATCGCTACCCCTTTGGTTTCTTTTGTTGATTTGTCAATTATTCTGAAGATTCCATTTCCTAAATTGTCAAAGTAACAGTTTGATATGTCTCCTGAAGTTATTTCTAGAAAGTCTCCTTCTTCGTCATAGTATAATGTCATTTCGTTTTTTATTTTAGTCCTGTTATTTTATTTGTAAAAAATGCTGTTATTATAAATCCTTTTCCGTTTAAATACTTAAGGATTTGTTAAGCAAATCCTTAATCCATTCAACTCCATTGGAGTTGAAGTCTTAACTGAAATTAATAAATATCTTTCTTCTGGATTCATATTTTTAAATTCCTTATAGAAATAAATGCCGTTGTTGTTATTTTCGTTATATCTTGTCGTTGTTGGATCCTGGAGAGTTGTTTTGATTAGTTCTATGGGGTCTTCTAGATGAGGGTGTTTTTTATGTGGTTGTACCTTTCTTTTGTTAGATGGATAATCTTCCCATTTTTATCTTTTACTTTTAGAACAAAGCTCATTAAGTTTTATAGATAATTATCTATTTAATAGTTTTCCACTTATTCTTTACTTTTTTTGTGACTTTGTCTATCTTGCCGTCTTTCATCCAATAGATTGTTTTTGCGTGGGTTTCTGCTAATTTTGGATCGTGAGTTACCATGATTATTGTTTTTCCTTCTTTGTTGCATTTTTCTAAGAAGTCTAAGACTTTTTCGCCTGTTTTTGTGTCTAGATTTCCTGTTGGCTCGTCTGCTAAGATTACTTCTGGGTCGTTTGCTAGAGCTCTTGCGATTGCGACTCTTTGCTGCTGGCCGCCTGATAATTGATTTGGGTAGTGATCTGCTCTGTCTTGCAAATCAACTAATTTTAATAATTCTAAAGCTCTGTCTTCTCTATCTTGGGAATCTGATTCTTGGAATAGCATTGGAAGGATTATGTTTTCTTTTGCTGTTAAGTTTGGTATTAAATTGAATGACTGAAAGATGAAGCCGATTTTTTTACCTCTGATTTGGGATAATTCTGATTCGTCTAGATGTGATATGTCTTGAGCATCTAAGAAGACCTGGCCTCTTGTTGGTATGTCTAATGAGCCAACTAGATTCATTGATGTTGATTTTCCAGAGCCAGATGGGCCCATGATTGCAACGAAGTCGCCTTGTTCTATTTTTATGTTTATACCGTCTACGGCTTTGACTATAGCTTCTCCCATTTCGTAGTATTTTTCCACTTGGTTTAGTTGGATTATTCCAGGAGTCATAGAAATTTAGGTTAAGATTGGTTTAAGAAGGTTTTGGTTTGTAATATATTTTGCGATATAGTAATTTTTAAAAAGAAGAGCTGAGTGTTTTTTTTATGAGTGATAGTGACAGTAGAGATGTTTTTGGAGGAGTTGTTTATGATGCTTTGGCTCAGAAGCGTTTTTAGGAAGCTTTGAATAATAATAATTATAAAACTGCTGCTGACATAATAGGTTCTTTGCCTGGAGGACGAGATCTTATAGAAATGATAGAAAGAGCTTTTGTTATTTCACAATGATATAAGGTATTATGCGAAAAGCTTCTTGAACAGATTGATGAGTGTAAAGAAGATAGTGATTCCAGGGCTAGCTGATTATCTTTGCTTGATAATGTTTGAGCGAGAGCAAGTTTTAAAAAGGATGTTTTAGAGATATAAGTATGATAATACCAGTTAGATGCTTTGGGTGCGGGAAGCCGATAGGGCATTTGTGGGAGGATTTTAAGAAGAGAACTGACAGCGGAGAGGACGCCAGAGATGTTTTGAATGAGCTTGGCTTGGAGCGATATTGCTGTAGGGCGGCGCTTTTGGGGCAGGCAGATTTGCTTCCTGAAATAACTAAGTTCAAGAAAGCGTAGCTTTCTTGTTCCATAAAAAATCCATAAGAGATTTTTTCTGTTCAAAAAGGCTTAGCCTTTTTGACTCATTCAACTTCTATAAAAGAAGTTGAAGATTTAAGAAATCTTGAACTTGTTTTTGTAATTGCAGACTTTACAGATTATTGATTTGTGTGTCTTGTTAATTCTTATTTTTCCTTGAAGCTTGGAAAGACATTTCTTGCAAAAGAGTTTTCTTTTTTCCTTCAATGGAATTTTATGCTTCATTGCTAGACGCTTGATTTTTCTGACTTGCTCTGGGGAGAATTGTTTTTGTGCAAAGAAGGATTCTATTTGCTCTTTGGCTTGCTGTTTTGAGAGAGAGGATTTCATTGTAATGCGCGGACTGGGAGTCGAACCCAGCTCTCTGCCTTGGAAGGGCAGAATCATACCGATAGACCATCCACGCTAATCTTATAATCAGTAATTATCTTTTAAAGGTTTCTAATTGACGAGCGCGTCTAGAGGGCCTGAGAAATAACCTGTCTCTTCCAACCTTTGTTTTAGGGCTTTTCTTGCAGAATTTAATCCTGATTTAACTGTTCCTAATGGGATAGAAAGCATTCTGGATACATGGTTATAACTTTTGCCTAAAATATCAATAGATATAATTAATGCTCTTTGGTTTGTGGGAAGGGAGTCAATTGCTCTGTAAAGATATTCATCGCGCTCTTCTTGGAGTGCCTTTCCTATGGGTTTTATTCCATTTTTATCTACTGTATTATCAAAAATATCAACAATTTCAAAACTACTCCCATCACTATATGAAGGAGTTAATCTGTTTGAGGAAAAAACTTTTGGCTTTTTATTTTTTGATCTTGTACTGCCCTCTTCTCTTCTCCGCTTCACCCTCATGTAATCTTTCCCTGCATTGTAGCCAACCTTTATCAGCCATGGGGCTACAGTTTTATCAGAATCAAAAGTAGATCTTCCTTTTAGTGCCTTAATGAAAGCTTCGTTAGCAATGTTATCGGCGTCGTGGATATTTCTGGAGAGCGAGAAACCAATTGCATAGAAATACCTGCGAATAATTGAAGAAGTTTCATTACTTAGCAGCATTAAATCATTATATGACAAAATATCCAATTCGTTCCTTTTGTAAGTTTCATTTACTTTTGATACCATAATTAATTTAGTGAGGCAGGGTATTTTAAAGTTTTGTCAAGAACTTTCAGTTCTTGAGCACACCCAAGAATTCAATTGTAAGAATTCTTGGTGTCTAAATG